>CAZFCR010000248.1:0-5656 GCA_964517305.1 uncultured Akkermansia sp. | reverse complement strand
ATTGCTCGTGGTAGATGATGGTTCGCCTGATGGCACTGCCATGCATGTAAAAAAATTGCAGGCAGAGTTTCCCGGCCAGCTTCACATTGAAGAAAGAAAAGGAAAACTCGGTCTGGGCACCGCTTATATTCACGGATTTAAATGGGCACTCGCGCGCGATTACGAATTTATTTTTGAAATGGATTGTGATTTCAGTCACAACCCTGCGGACCTTGTGCGTTTACTTGAAGCCTGCGAAAATGGCGCTGATGTTGCTGTTGGCTCACGGTACACCAGGGGCGGAAAAATCAGTAACTGGCCAATGGGCAGGATTCTGATGAGTTATTTCGCGTCTGTGTATGTGCGCATGGTATTGTGGCTGCCGGTTAAAGATACCACCGCCGGTTTTAAATGTTACCGTCGCCGCGTACTCGAAACCATTGAACTTGATAAGGTGCGGTTCATGGGATATGCCTTCCAGATTGAAATGAAATACCGTGCCTATAAAAAAGGTTTTAAAATTGTAGAAGTTCCGATCATGTTCACCGATCGCGTTTTAGGCGTGAGTAAAATGAGTACTAAAATTTTTAAAGAAGCCTTCCTTGGCGTGGTACGGATGCGCACCGGACTTTAAGCCCGATAATTTTTTTCTGCAATTATTTTTTTTTCGAGAAGATCAGCACTGTGTGGATCTCATCCGGTTTACCCTCTCTCGAAAAGGGAAGCCGCCATTTTGTTTCCGGCTTAAACCCCGCTTTTTTTGATTGATGAATCAAGGCATCGGAGTCATAATAATTAAACCAGATGCGATCGCCGGTACTGCCTGTCTGGTAAGAAGAATCCTCAGGCCGGCCTTCTACAAAACTCAGGTAAAAAATTCCTCCATCGTTTAAACGGTCGTAAACATCGGAAATGAATCGGGGAAAATCTTCATGCGCAATATATGGCAGACAAAATCCTGCTACCACAGCATCAAACTTTTTTTCAAGCGTTGTTATCCTCCTTGCATCCAGCACAAAACAGTTGGCCGTGGGATTATTTTTTTTCGCCAGTTCCACCATACGCGGTGCTGCATCGGTGGCAGAAATATGAAGGTCTTGTTTTGAATGCAAAAGGTATCGTGTAATGTTTCCAGGACCACAGCCCAGTTCGAGAACGGAAGACCCGGGAAGCAACAACTCGCAGAAACGATCGTAAGTTGCATTGTACAAAGGAATATCCATGAACCGGGCTTCGTATAGTTCCGCCAGCTGGTTCCAGGTCCTGATGGTGTGGATGTGTTGATCCTCTTCTTCCATGTCTTAAAGATAAAACATCCAACTAAATGTTCAGAAAACAAACAAAGAATGAGTTTCTAAGAAAAACGGTAAGAACATCCGATGATGAGCAATGTAACGTTGGTTTTGATTTTCCCGTCTCTGTAAACCGGCACTGCACTAACGTTGTAAAGACCGTAATTGTGCCGGATCTCCGCGCTGAGTTTAAAAGCGTCAACCGGCACCGATACGCCAAGACCACCACTAACACCAGCGTCCAGCTGATTGTAAAATCTCTCCTGCCCCCTTTCCACCTGAGCGCCATCAATGAAGGGATGACGTATTGAAGAAGTTGCCTGGATGAGATACGCGGCATAAGGACCTGCATTTACGAACAGCTTTGTCTTTTTTCCTGTTGAATAACGCAATAACAAGGGCATGTTCAGATAATCAAGGTCGATTCTGTACCTGAACTCACCAATATGTAATCCGGTAGCATCAGTCACACTGCCCGTGGTGGTTCCTGCTTTTCGTTCTATTCCCAAACCTGTGCGCAGGGAAAAATGATCAGTAAAATGGTATTCAAAAAAAACACCTCCCGTAAAGGCAGGGGCTGGAATTTTACTCATATCTAACTGAGCATTGCCTCTCATGGTGGACAATCCGGGTCCCATTTCTGCGCCAAACTCAGTTTTATGAACCTGAGCGGAGAGATGTGCTGTGGCAATCAAGGCGAAAAGAATGAATCGGTTTTTCATGCGCTCCTTTTGTAAGTTGAAATTAATCAAAAAAAACAACAGTTCTTTTCCGGCAATTTATTTTTTGGATTACAAACGGTAGCCGAAAGACAACAATACAAAACTGTTGCTGAAACCAAAGCCGAAACCAGAGTTCGTGTATTTTCTTTCCGGAAACTCACCATTTTTATGTTCTGAGTAAGAGAAGCTAACAGCGGGATTAATCTCTGCGGAGACAAGAAAGTGAGTATTAAAGTTGTAAAGAAATCCCAGAGCATAAGGCAGAGAGAATGTGTAGCCTGCAGAACTGTAGCTGCGGTTGGAATAAGGTGCCCCAGGCAAATGCACGCGACCACTGCTCATATGATAGGTTGCTGACAATCCGGGACCATGAAAAAACAACAGGTGATTCCGTAATGCCTTTCTAAACTCAATACCCGCCATCACGCCAGCAGAAACGTAACTTCCTGTGTTAAAATACCCGACTGTGTCAGCGACGTGCGAAGAATTGGAATTCAATGCAAGGTTAACTACTCCGAGATTTATAAAAACATTTTTTTTGATCTGTTTTTTTAACCGTAGCTGAACGTTAAAGGGATTGATCTGCGCAAACGTGAGGTAAAATTCCGTTGTTTTCCGGGGAAGTGTATCCTGAGCTAATGACGTGTTATATGATACAAGGATAACACAAAATAAAACAATCGTCTTTTTCATGGGTTAGTTAAGATTAAAAAAATAAATGTACGTTAAAATTGATGCAACAAACAATTATAATATCTCTAAACGCCGGAACGTGTTAATTATTATCATGGTTGAAGGCTATGATTTTTAGGAATTACATGAGCTGTTTTGTGACGCGGTTCATAAATGATCCTTAAAAACATGCTCAGCCGCTGAGATTCCCTGCTGATGGGAATTCCCGTAACTACGCCCACAAGTAAATTGTCGGCTATTCCCACCCGCATCTGAGGCCGCACTGTCATATCGAAGTCAGCGTGACTCAATTCCTTATTCATTTCTATCCCCACAAAATTACGCGTACCTGGAATCAGATAGTGCAGGTTACTGTTTATCTGTAACAATGAATGAACTTTTCTGTGAGCAATGTCTTTCTCTATCACCGGCCCGGGTTATAAAAGCGTATGGAAATTCCGACCCCAGCGTTTGGCTACAACAACAAAAGGGTTAAAAACATTCGATGTAAAAATTTTTTGTTTCCCATATTGCTCAAAGCTTGTCATCCCAAATTCGTGAATGTAACCGAGCGCAGCACTCATACTTTGTTTCTCGTTCACATAAAATGAATACTGTGTTGCCAGTTTTGTACTATTTAACCTGTTGCGCGGAATATCAGCCCTGGTTAATGAACTGTCGAGGGGAAGAAAAAAGGAAAAAGGCAATTCGATCTCGAAGCCAAGCCGGTCAACAGGTGCAAACTCATATTCGACCAATGCAGAATAACTGTCATAGATGCGCCGATCGGTCATTCCCAGGCCTACATTCCACTCCTGCTCGCCTTTGCGGGCGCCAAGATCTCTGATCAGATCAATATAAAGCGGTTCGGCATGAAGCACCTTGTCTTTCCCCTTTACATTTTCAGTTTCCGAAATAAAAATTTCATCCAGCTTTTCGGGACTGTCCTTAGGCAGAAGAGTGTCCCGCAGTGGATCCTGGGCTAAACAGATCTCAGACAACAACAAAATACAAAAAACAAAAAGTTGTTGCATTGATCTTGTCCGAACGTACTTCTGAAGCATCATCATGATAAAAAACGTGGGTTAAATTATTCAAACCCCTAAAATATCAGATTGTATTTTTACCTGGATTAGTCCTCATTTAAAAAAAACACTCATCAGGTTAAATATCGTTAAAGCCTCTGAACAGAATTTCAAATTCCTAACTTCGTACATCAACCTGAATTAAACCCAACAAAAAGATGCCAGCCAGTAAAATCATTATTGTTGTAATCGCCTCCGCGTTGTGCGTGATGGTACTGATGTTAGACAACATGTCGTCTCAGCAAAACGACGCGGGTCCTGATCCTCAATCCGGGAGGGCTAACCAATCTGTTTTCGTGACAGGCTGCCGGAGTTTTAATGAAATACCTCCCGAAAAAAAACTTCCTGCGGTCAAACAGAATTTTGTTACACGTTTGTGCGCACTTGAAGTGTTCCCGCCTTACGATGTGATGGCCCTTCAGCAGGATTACGTGCACAAAGCGAGACGGTAAATCTATTCAAACGTCAATACATTGTTCTTACTTAAAAATAAATCATTCCGGTTCTTCGTTTTGATCAATTGGATCATTCTGCTGCTCACCCTTCCGCGCATCAGTTACAGTCAGACTCCCGCAAAGGACACGTTGGCCGCAAAATGGTTCATCGGGCTTCCCCTGCGATTCACACAATTACAAAACCACAATACCATGCTCAGTGGCATCCGGCTGGGCCGCTCACTCAGCAGCAGATGGCGTGTTGCCTTATCGATCTACCATTCTTTTTATCTAAGGAATTTTAAGGCTGAGGCAGATTTACCTGTCTTTACCACACAACCGCGATTGTTCATTAATTGTATGGGCGCCGAAATGGCTTACGTGTTTCTGAAGAAAGGCCGCTTTAACGGCAATTTTCAATTGCTGGCCGGCTGGGGATTTATGAAATACGATCTCAAGGAACATCAGTTCGAAAGTCGCCAGGTGAACTATCTGGCGCTGGAACCGGCCCTTTGTGGAGAGTACCAGGTTGGTCCGCAATCGTTGATAGGATTGGGAATCGGGTACCGGCCAGTACCGGGAAGCCAAAAAATCACTTATAATTCAAACGTGGAATCAGGTTTTATTCCCATCATTCAAAAATTTCCGAATGGGCTGAACCTTTTGTTATCACTGACAGGTTTTTTTTGATCAGCGTAGTAAATTTGAAGTAAAAGATACTTTTTATACTTTTAAATCATAAACTTAAACCCTATGAAAAAAATATCCTTACTGCTTCTTATCCTGTTTACAATTGATTGTACCCAGGTATCTGCACAAAAGTGCAAGGTTGCCAAAGATCCTATCACCAATGAAACCATCGCTTCGTTTGATTTTAAAGGCAGGATGGTTTACTATGAGCACAAACAAGGTAAGTCTACCCTCGAAATGCGGTTTACATATGGCGGTCAGTTAAACGTAATTATGGAAAAAGGTACCGAACTCATTTTTAAGCTTGAGAATGGTGACATTTTAAAACTGCTAACAGTAAGCGATGCCACGCCAAAAGCACAGGTTGTTGCCAGCCAGTACAGTGCGGGTGTAATTACTTACTATTCTTACGTGATGGCAATAAGCAAAGAAGACATGGCTAAACTTGCCGGTTCAAAAACAATATTAATTCGTTTTCCGAATGGAAAAGGTGGCCAGGATGATTTTATTCCAAAAGGCCGGTCGAAAAAAATTGCCGGTGCCATTCAGAAAGGGGCCCAGTGTATGATGCCAAATTCTTAAAATTTCCACGGCATTGATAAATAAAGAGCCCGGATCTGATCCGGGTTTTTGTTTGTAAAAAATTCTGTATTAAACGAACTATAGAATGAACCTGCGCGTGGGAAGGGTGTATAAACATAAAATAATCACTTTATGAACATTAAGATCACACTACTTATGATCGCCGTCGGGGTGGTTCAGGGCTGTAACGACGACAAACC
>CAZFCR010000247.1:0-5670 GCA_964517305.1 uncultured Akkermansia sp. | reverse complement strand
GGCAAATATACGATATTTTTTTAATATCCAACTGTTAAAAAGAAAAAGCGCATAAAAATCGCTTTTCCGCCTATTTTTGTATGAATGAGGCGGTTTTTTCTGTTTATAACGTTTTTGGAGACATTTGCCCTCGCAAGAGCGCAAAGCTACCCAAAAAACGGGATACTAAAAAACCTGGTTCCCAATGGCAGTTTTGAGAATTACCGGCGCAAATCCAGCGACATCCGAAAAGCCATTCCCTGGAGAAGCATTCAGAGTGTTGATTATTACCAGGCTCCCTTATCAAACGACACCACGGCCGAGCGAGGTGCTTTTTCGGGTAACTGTTATGGCGGGTACCGGTTTCGTAAAAATTACCGCGAATACCTGCAGGTTAAACTGGCCGAACCGCTGCACCGTGGCACGGTTTACGAATTCAGCATGCACATTCGCCTCGCATTCTGGAGCAATGTGGTGTTAAGGTCTTTTGGAGCGGCCTTCACCAAGGGCGGTTATACTGGTCCGGGCGATGCCGGGCGCGGCAGTATGGTCGACACCGTCTGCACCGGCACAGGCCTGCACAACAATTACCGATGGATCGCCATCAGGGGTTTTTACAAAGCCGACGGTGGTGAAAAATTTGTAACCATCGGCAATTTCGCGCCGGTGCTTAAAAAAGACATGTACAACATCAATGTGTTCAGGTTCGGGCCGCGCGAATCTTATTATTTTATCGATGAAATCAGTCTTTTTAAAGCGCGTCAGTTCGAAGAAAAAGTAGCCGTTGAGCGCGTGGGGCCCGACTATTCCGCTTTCTGGCGCGACTCCTCCCTGCAGGTAAAAAGCAATATTAAGATCGGAGAAACCATTGCCATCAGCAACATAGGGTTTGAAGACGAGAGTTATCATCTGCTACCTGAGTCTTACAAAGAACTGAACAAACTGGCCAATTACCTGATATTAAATCCGGGTACAGAAATCAGCATCAACGGCCACAGCGACAATGCCGGACTGAGGTACAAAAATCAGCGCCTGAGCGAATTACGGGCGCGTGAAGTGTTTGAATACCTTATCACCAAAGGCGTTCAGAACAAAATGTATTTTAAAGGTTATGGCGGCGATCAACCTGTTGCCGGCAACGACACCGAAGAGGGCCGGGCCAGGAACCGCAGGGTGGAATTTGAAATAATTAAAAAATAAACGATAGCTTTAAACAGGTTTTATCACACACAACATCCATGACATTCATTAAAAAAAACGACCCAAAAACAATAAAAGCCTGGGCCTTTTACGACTGGGCCAATTCGGTGTTTCCGCTTGTTATCTCATCGGCCATTTTCCCGAATTTTTACGACTACATCACCACACATAACGGCAAGGAGTTTATTGGTCACCAGGTTACTTTCCTTGGGCACAGTTTCGAAAACCAGAACATTTATTCTTTTGTATACGCTTTTGCTTTGTCGCTGGTCGTGATCATGGCTCCCATTCTGAGCGGCATTGCCGACTACCTGGGTAACAAAAAAAGGTTCCTTCAGTTTTTCTGTTACCTCGGCGCGCTGTCGTGTATGGGGCTTTATTTTTTTAACCGTGAACATCTTGAACTCAGTTTCATTCCTTTTATTACGGCCACTGTTGGTTACTGGGGCAGCATTGTATATTACAATTCTTATCTGCCCGAGATTGCCAGCGCCGAAAACCAGGATAAAGTAAGCGCGCGTGGATTTGCGCTCGGTTACTTCGGCAGTTCACTTCTTCTGATCATTTGCCTGATAGGCATTATGGCTTTCAAGAAAAATCCCGATACAGGCGAAGGTTTTTTTAAAGTTGAATATTCTTTTCTTCTTACAGGTGTTTGGTGGCTTGTATTTGCTCAGTATACCTTCAGGCGCCTTCCCAACAAAAGTCACTCGCATACAGGACTTTCGCGTCAGCATCTTTTTTCGAAGGGCTTTACCGAGCTCCGTGGCGTTTACAGGCAGGTATCGGCCCTGCCCATGCTGAAACGTTTTTTGAGCGGCTATTTTTTCTACAACATGGGTGTTCAAACGGTAATGGTGGTGGCTGTTTTGTTTGCCAGGAATGAAATTCAATGGCCTGACGAAAAATCAAAAACCACTTCGCTGATCATCAGCATTCTCATTATTCAGTTTGTTGGCATTGCCGGTTCCATCATATTTTCCCGCCTCTCAAAAACAATTGGCAACATCCGCTCTCTGATGGCGGCTGTAGTTATCTGGATCTTCATTTGTGTTTACACCTACATGGTGGCCACGCTGCCTGTTCATTTTTACCTCGTTGCATTTCTTGTAGGATTTGTAATGGGCGGTGTTCAGGCGCTTTCGCGCAGCACCTACAGCAAACTGCTTCCCCCGACTGAAGACCTGGCCAGTTTTTTCAGCTTTTACGATGTGATGGAAAAACTCGGCATGATCATCGGCACCGTTACCTTCGGCGTCATCAGCGAAATGATGGGCGGCATGCGGCCTTCTATCCTCTCCCTCATAACATATTTTGTGATCGGATTTTTAATCCTTTTGAGCATGAACCGCGTTACAATAACAGGTAATGCACCATCAGCACAAAATGCGTGACAGGGTCGCTCTATGATGATAAAACAACTGACTTTATTTTTCTGCTTTTTTACATTTAGCTGTTTTTCGCAACTGGGCATCGAAGAACCCAATGTGAATCTTGGCACCATTGAAGAAGCCTCAGAGATCAGCGGCAACATTCTGCTGAGCAATACCGGCGGCGGCAAGATCTATCTGCTGAGAGCCGACGCGGACCCCGGAATGAAAGTATACACGTCTAAAAAAACACTCCTGCCCGGGGATACCGCTTTACTCGTAATTTCGTTTGTTCCCGATAAAAAAGGAAAATTTGATAAAGATATTTTTTTGGTGTCGAGCGATCGGGCAAAACCGTATCCCCTGAATTTAAGCGGACAGATCAACAAACTGAAACTAAACGACAAAACAGCCTGTTATTATTTCGGCAGGCAGCGAAAACAAAATTCACACGTTAACGAAGAAGCGCTGGCGGTAACACCGGTTGAAACACCAAGAGACAACAGTAACCGCATGGCCGGAAGCGATCCCCCACGTGTGAAAAAAGAACCCGTAATGCCGGTGCCTGCAACAACTGCAACATCACAGGCGATGCCGGCAGAAATAGAGCCAACACAGGATCAAACACTGCCGTCAGCCCTTTACAAACCGAACAATATTCTTATTCTTGTCGACATCAGCAGTTCCATGCGCGACTCACTGAAACTGCCACTGATGAAACTTGCGCTGCATACACTGATTGACGCCATACGCGAGCAGGATCTGATCACATTTGTCACTTACGCCGATTCGGTGAAGGTGATACAGGAAGCCAAAAACTCGGCCAGCCGTGAGGACCTTCATGTTGCTGTAAATAAGCTGAAAGCACGCGGAATGACAAAAGGCAGGAAGGCCATTCTTTTCAGTCAGCAACTGGTGCAGAAACATTATATAACCGAAGGCAACAACCAGATCATCATAGCCTCGGACGGAGAATTTAAATTCACACCTGAAGATTTTCAAACCTGGAAGAACAATCAGGCCGAAAAAAGTGTCGTCCTCAGTTCAGTGGCCCTGGGTGACGATCAGGCCGCGATCCGCAACCTGAAGGAAATAGCCCGGAAAGGCGGAGGATCTTTTATCCGGATCCGCAAACGAAACGACAGTGAAAAACTTTTACTCGAAGAGGTTAAAACCAGAAGTAAAAGATAAGCGTTAATTTTTGTAAAGCTCCCCGGTGGCCAGCCGGGCTTTGTTATATTTGATAGACATGAAATTTTCAGCTTTTATTTTCTTTATATTTTCGGTTACACTCGGCGCGTGCCAGAGCAGCGCACCAAAAGAAAACAATTCAAACAAACAAATGATGAACAAAGAATTTAAATCGGACGAAGAGTGGAAAAAAACACTGAGCGCCGAACAGTATGAGGTGTTGCGCAATAAGGGAACCGAACGCCCCTTTACAGGTGAATATAATGACCATTACGAAAAAGGTTATTACACCTGCGCCGGCTGTGGCACCGAATTGTTTTCGAGCGAACAGAAATTCAACAGTCACTGCGGATGGCCAAGCTTTGACGGCGAACTGGGCGGCGGCGATAAGGTGAAAAAAGTGAAAGATTTTTCTCACGGCATGATCCGCACCGAAATAGTGTGCGCCAAATGCGGCGGACACCTCGGCCACCTGTTTGACGATGGTCCCACTGAAACAGGACAACGTTATTGCGTAAACAGTCTTAGTCTTGGTTTTAAACCTTCAGGCTCATCAGACAGTTCATCAACAGAGAAGAAATAATCGCTTAAAACAAAGGCTGCACGGGTTTATTCTGAAGGATGGTTTCTATCTTTTCCATCACTTCGCTGGTAAGTAAAGGCAAAACCTCGAGAGAAGTAATTGTTTCTTTCAACTGCTCTGGTTTGCTCGCGCCGAGAATAGCCGTGCTGACGTTAGGGTTTTTTAAACACCAGGCAATTCCAAGTTTAGGCAACGATACCTGCAACTCTTTTGCAAGGACTTCCAGCTTCCTGGTTTTTTCGATGCGGCTGTTGTCGCCGAGTGTCCGCTCCTTCAGCCAGTCCATGCCTTCAATGTGGAGGCGATTGTCGGTAGGCATACCTGTATTGTATTTACCGCTGAGCAATCCGCTGGCAAGCGGGCTCCAGATGGTTGTTCCCAGACCAAAATCCCTGTAAAGCATCAGGTAATCTTTTTCAATCTTGGTGCGTTCAAACATATTGTATTGCGGCTGCTCGATGCTTGGTCCGATAAGCCGGTTGCGTTCAGCAAAAACAAAAGCCTGCATGATCTCTTCCGCGCTCCACTCACTGGTTCCCCAATACAATATTTTGCCCTGCTGGATAAGTGTGTTCATGGCCCACACAGTTTCCTCTATGGGCGTATTTTTATCAGGCCTGTGACAAAAAAACAAATCGATGTAATCCAGTTGCAGTCTTTTGAGTGCCGCATGACAACCTTCAAAAATATGTTTGCGTGACAGTCCCGTTTGGTTAGGTTTACCATCTTCGTAACCAAAAAACACTTTGCTGCTCACACAAAAAGAACTTCTTGACCAGCCTTTTTTCTTAAAGATCTCTCCCATTACCAGTTCAGATTTACCGCGCGCGTAAATCTCAGCGTTATCGAAAAAATTCACACCGTTGTCGTAGGCGATTGTCATCAGCTCATCGGCGGTTGAGTCGCCAATCTGTTTCCCAAACGTTACCCAGCTTCCAAAAGATAAAGCGCTGACCTGTAATCCCGATTTTCCGAGTCTTCTGTATTCCATAAAATTATTTTTGATGGTGTAAGGTAAGTCCAAAAATTTCAAAACAAAATAATCAGGATTAACAAATACCTCAAAATAAAATACAACAAAAAAGGCCGGCAGAAAAGTTCCGCCGGCCTTCAATAATTAATTTAAAAAAATCAGTTTCTGATGAGTTTGTATTGCACGCTTGTGCCATCCATGCTCACACGCATAAAATATACGCCTTTAGCCTTATTGCTCAGGTCGATCTGTTCAGACATTTCCTGAGTCTCTTTCTGCATTACCACGGCGCCTACAGCGTTGTAAATAACGAGCGATTTTACACCAACTGGCAGTTGCAGATTAAATACATCCGCAGAAGGATTAGGGAATAC
>CAZFCR010000246.1:0-5672 GCA_964517305.1 uncultured Akkermansia sp. | reverse complement strand
AGATAACGCCTTTTGATTCGATCAGCATCTTTACCGATACCAGGACCAATCTTTCAAATGATTCAAGCGCCTGGGTATTGACGCAAAACAGCAACTGGCGCACTCTAAGAAGTCACCGTGGCGCCAAAGTACACCTGGCCATTATGCCGCAGATCAGCTGCAGCCCGCTGTTAGGGATCAATGAAACCAAAAGTGAGTTTGCAGCCAACATCACCATTATGCCAAATCCCGGCACCGGTTTATTTAATCTGGTTTTCACGCTTCCAACAGAAGCCCGCCAGCTAAGCGTAAACATTTACAACGCGCTTGGTCAGCAGATCAGTTCGCAGCAGTTCAATAATGTATCCAACTCGGTAATGGACATTGACCTGAGCAGCAGAACCAACGGCATCTATTTCGCGGAGATCAGCAATGGCAGCGAAAAAGTGGTGAAAAAGATCGTGATCAGTCGTTAACAACACATTCCTATATAGCTTAAAACCCGCTTCATGGCGGGTTTTTTCATTTAAATCGGTATCTTCGCCACATGCTGAGGATAACTTTTACCACATGGTTAAGTGCCTGTATCCTGTTAACGGGATTACAATCCTGCATGCTTCCAGGTAAAGTAGACAAGGTGGTGAGCATGCATTTTGCACAGTCCGGGGGGCTGAAACAAATTGAACCCACCAACCCCGATCTTTATGTCAATACCGACAGCCTTCAGCGCATCAATGGTTATTGCAAAAGTGAACTCAAACGTTTTTTTACCGTGCCCCTTTTTGTTTACAATTACTGGGGCGAAAAGATCCGCTGTACCATTAATCCAAGGATCTACGCGCGGCACGTTGTTCTGGAACTTGAACAAATGATGAAATCCGCCGAAACCGACAGTGCCTTTAAGAACAAAACCATCGAACTGCATTTTACCCGCATGCCCAGCACCTTTTATCATAATTATAACTTTCACGCGGTATACCTGCTTTACACCACGGTAAATTTCCAGAAAAGTGAGTGTTACAATTTCCCCAACGCTGAAAAAACCGATAAGATCGCGGTAACTTATACCATTCGCGACAAACAGGATCAGCGGATATTAAAAAGCGGAAAATTCATACAATGGTGTGAAGTAACTTATCTTCAGAAACAGCCGTTTGAAAGAAAAAAACAATTCCTTGAAATGTACGTGCAGAACTACGATGCCAGAATGAAAGAAGCAGGCACCAACCTGGCAAGGGAAATAGTATACGAACTGAAAAATCCGATAGAATGAAATTATACAGTGTAAACGCGGGACATTTTAAACTCGACGGGGGCGCCATGTTCGGCGTAGTGCCCAAATCCATCTGGCACAAACTCAATCCGGCCGACGACAACAACATGTGCAGCTGGGCCATGCGCTGCCTCCTGATAGAATCGGGTAACCGCCTGATCCTGGTCGATAATGGTATGGGCGATAAGCAGGACACAAAATTTTTTGGATATTATTACCTGCATGGTAACGATACGCTTCAAAAATCCCTGCAATCACATGGTTTTTCTTTCGATGATGTAACGGATGTAGTGCTCACCCACCTTCATTTTGACCATTGCGGTGGAAGCATCAGGTACAACAGCGACAGAACAAAAACCGAACCTGCTTTTGAAAACGCGAAATTTTACTGCAATGAAAAACACTGGGAATGGGCCACGCATCCTAATCCGAGAGAAAAGGCCAGTTTTCTTAAAGAAAATATTCTGCCCATTCAGGAAAGCGGACAATTAAACTTTATAGACACCAACAGTTCACTCATCCCCGAACTTTCATTCATGAAAGTGAACGGACACACCGAGGGCATGATGCTGCCGGTGATCAGTTACAAAGGAAACACGCTGGCATACATGGCCGACCTGATCCCAAGTTCGATGCACCTGCCCCTGCCCTACGTGATGGCTTACGACACGCGTCCACTGGAAACACTCCGCGAAAAAGAAACCATTCTTAAGAAAGCGGTTGACAATAACTGGACTTTATTTTTTGAACACGATCCTGTTACGGAATGTGTTAACCTGGAAATGACAGAAAGAGGGATCCGTAAAAAAGACAGTTACAAACTCAGCGAGCTTTAAACAGTATTATCGCACAATTTTTCTAAGTGTTCTGAAAATGATTCGAAGGTCTGTGATCAAACCGGCCTCACTGATGTATTTTTTGTTCAATGCTAATTTGGCCGGCATTATTTCATCAATGTAGGTACGCTCAGGATCCGGGGAAGCCGCAAGCAACTCGTTCTCGCTGAAATATTCAAGGGAAGCGTAATCCGTAATACCTGGTTTTACGGAAAGAACTTTTTTCTGTTCATCATTATAAAGATCAACGTATTTGCGCACCTCTGGCCGCGGCCCCACAAGGCTCATTGATCCGGAAAACACATTCAGAAGTTGCGGCAACTCATCCAGTTTGTACTTACGGAGGTAATAACCTATCGCGGTGATGCGGGGATCACGCCCGCCAACAGTCAGTAATCCGGCCTTATCGGCATTCACCCGCATGGTGCGGAATTTAAATAGTCGGAAGTCGCGGTTATTTTTTCCCACGCGGGTCTGCAGATAAAACACGCCTCCCTGCGAACTTAAACCCACAGCCGCGGCAATGATCAAAAAAAACGGCAATAACAAAACAATGCCTATAAATGAAAACACTATGTCGAACAAACGTTTCAGCATATTTTGTTCACAGCAGCAACAAGCGCCTCTACCACAGTGCTGATCTGCGCATCGCTGAGATCATAAAACACTGGCAGACTGATCTCTCTGCTGAAATTATCATAAGTCACAGGATAGTCCGTTATCTTATATCCGAGGTTCTTATAAAACGACATGGCAGGTACTGGTATAAAGTGAACGTTCACGCTGACGTCGCGGTTAAAAATTTCCTGCATCACCGCGTCGCGTTGTGCTTCTGTAATGCCCTTGATCCGCAAAGGATACAAATGGTAAGAACCCTGCCTGCCGGCATCACTAAAAACCGGTAGTTCAAAACGCTGGTCGCCTTGCAGTAACTTGTTATATAACTCTACGATATGCCTGCGTTTAGGAAGTGTATCCGAATCGTAGCGTTCCAGTTCAATCAAACCAATGGCAGCGGTAAGATCCGTCATATTACACTTGTAACCGGCCTCAACGATGTCGTATCGCCAGTTGCCCTTCTGAGTTTTAGCGAGCGCATCTTTATTTTGTCCGTGCAAACTGGTAATGCAAAGAGCATTGTAAATCTCCTGGTTATCAAATGGCGCCGGCAGTTGAAGTGCCACCGCTCCGCCTTCGGCGGTAGTAAGGTTCTTCACAGCATGGAAAGAAAATACACTGACATCGGTGAGCGCTCCCGTTTTAACGCCGTTAATGCTGGCACCGAAAGAATGCGCCGCATCGCTGAGCACGAGCATCCTGCCGAGTTGTTTCTGACGGTCGGTTGCTGGTACAAAAGTGTCGCGGTGTTTTTCAACCAGCGCGTTGATGGCGGTATAATCGCAGGGAAAGCCTGCAAAATCAACCGGCATCACCACCTTCGTTTTGGCAGAAATGGCTTTTTCAATGGCGCTGATGCTGATGTTAAAGTCGTTCTTGTTCACATCCACAAAAACAGGCCGTGCGCCGCAGTGGATCACCACGTTGGCTGTTGCCGAATAAGTGTAAGCAGGCAGAATCACTTCATCTCCCTCTTTTACGCCAAACCAGCGAAGCATGAGTTCAAGTCCCGCTGTTGCCGAGTTAAGGCACAATGTGTTGGGATTGCCGCAGTAAACGCTGATCTGTTTTTCAAAGTTTTTAGTGCGTGGTCCGGTTGTGATCCAGCCGCTTTTAAGGGCGTTAACCACTTCATTGCAGATCTTGTCGTCGATGCGTGGAGGCGAAAATGGAATCATAAAATCAATTGTGGGTTTTATAAAATGTTAACCTGTGTGGCCCCGTAACCATAATCTTTAAAGGAAGCGTCCTGGAAAGTCACGCCACGGGTGCTTTTCAGAATCGCGTGGATCTCCTGCCGAAGTCTTCCGTTTCCTACACCATGAATAAACACAATCTTTTTCATGTTCTTTGCGATGGCTTCGTCGAGTTCTTTTTCAAACCGCTCCAGTTGAATGTTAAGCATCTCAAAATTACTGAGTCCTTTTGTTTTATCCACCAGCTCTTCTATGTGCAGATCCACTTCTTTCTCGAGCGACTTAAGGTATTCTTTGGCAGATTTGGAGATCTTGCTGCGTGATTTAAATTCTTTGATGCTTTTTAAACGCTCCAGGTCAATCAGATCGAGTCTTTCCTCTACTCTCGCCAGACTCACAAACTCATCCTTGAGCAGAAAACCGTATACCGGGTATTTAAATTCCTCATGTTCGATGCGTTTAGAACTTTCAAGAATTTTTGGTGTGATGTGCAGCACCTCTGCGATAGGCGTCTGGGCTTTAAAAAACGAATTTTTATACAACAGGCATTCTATCTTGTGATAAAAATATTCCTGGAAGAACTGCATTTTAACCTGACGCAGCAATACCTTCTGATAGGGTCCCACCTCGCCATTCTTCAGTGTCTGAAAATACTGATCATCCTTAATCGAATAAGCGTACAGCAGATTAAATGAAGATGCGTTAAAAAGGTAGATCTTATAATCGTTAATGAGCGGCGGATGTTCATGATCGGGCTCTATTACGAAATAAACCGCGTCGGTGATGTGCGCATCGGGGTTCATTTCGATGTTGTCTGCCGCCCTGTCAACGATCAGTTCGGTATGAATGGGTACCAGCTGGTTCACCTGGAAAGGGATCTCAAACCCATCGTTCATCTCCACAAATACTGTGTTTTTGTCCTTGATGCGCGAAACGATGCCCTCGCCCACTTCATTCAAAAACCTCACCTTGTCGCCTATCCTCAGTTTCATTTAATTGCAGTAAAAACGCACCCTGTTGCCGGGTGCTGAAAAATTCAAGTCCAAATTTACGACATAAATCCGCTGCACGCCGGATGTGTGCCATATTATTTGAACCGTCGGCCACAATGGTTCTCAGCCTTCTGAAACGCCGGACCACATCATCCTGTACAACCGCATTGTGAGAAAGAACCATTACCGCAGCGTCCTCTGCTCCCAGAGGCATTCCGCCTCTTCCCCGCAGAAAAACTACGCTGCAAACAGGCGACTCACAATAATTGTAAACAGTGCCGCTGATTTCCGGATAATTAAACCCAACAAGGTGGGGTTTTACATAAAAACTCAGGTTCGCGGAACTGTCTGCATTCAGATGAACGCGGCTGGCATTTTTTACCATGTAAACAGAGCTGTTTTGTAAATGATAAACAGAAAGCAAAACGGAATTTTTTTTGTGGAAGGAGTCAAACAACGATACCAGTTGCCAGAGAATGAGCATCGCCATGGAGGTTCTAAGCAAAATATATGAACGGGTTTTAAATGCCAGCGCAAAAAACAAGATCAGTAACGACAGCAGGATGGCATCACTTTCGGTAAAATCGATATGATCTACGTAAGTGTAACCACCGGTGCTGAAAATCTGAATGAACCAGATGAGGCCCTCAACGCATAAGTTAACCAGCCACACAGCCAGTTGCATTTTCAGCAGCACCAGCAGGGATAACATCAGGATAACAAAAGTTAGAGGAACCACTACCAGGTTGCGGTCTCAAGTGGCAGGGGCAACCGGGTT
>CAZFCR010000245.1:0-5689 GCA_964517305.1 uncultured Akkermansia sp. | reverse complement strand
TTACATTTATCCTCACCATGGTTTTGCTGGTGTTTCTGGCTTTTTTCAGACGACAGATCTTCGGACAGAACACACAGGTGGCATTTTTACTGTTATTGCTGATGGCCTCGGTGGCCGCTACCGCGCTGTTTAATCATTTCGGACTGATGGTGATGGCGCTTCCTTTTGCACTGGTGCCCATCATGGTAAGGGTTTTTTTCGACAGCCGCACTGCGCTGTTTACTTTTCTGATGGTGATTCTGCACTGCAGTTTTTTTATGCCCGATAAGCTGGAGTTCATTATTTTGCAACTGATTCCCGGCATAGTCACCCTGTTCGCGGTAGCCGAAATGCGCAAACGACAACAAATTTTAAATGCGGCCGCCATCGTGTTTTTCTTTTACGTGTTGTTGTTTATCTGTTACCAGCTGGGTTTCGGTACAAGCATCTCGGTTAAAAAATTCAGTTCTTATGTGCCTTTCGGCATCAGCGCCATGCTGGTTCTGCTGGCTTATCCATTGATTTACCTTACCGAAAAATTCTTCGGGTTTATATCAGACTTTAAACTGCTTGAGTTGTGTGATCTGAATCACCCGCTGCTCCGCAAACTTTCCAAAGATGTACCGGGAACTTTTCAGCACAGTTTGCAGGTAGCCAACCTGGCCGAAGAAGCTATTTTTTACATCGGCGGTAATTCGCTGCTGGTGAGGGCCGGCGCCATGTATCACGACATTGGTAAAATTCAGAACCCCAATTTTTTTACTGAGAACCAGGCCAATGGATTCAGTCCGCACCAGGAGATAGAACCGCTTGAAAGCGCGCGCATCATCATCAACCATGTAATTATTGGTGTGGAGATGGCCAAAAAATACAGGTTGCCCGAGCAGGTGATCGATTTTATCCGCACCCACCATGGTACCACCGAAGTACGTTATTTTCTGAACCTTTTCAGAAAACAGGGCAACGATTCTAAAGCGTCGGAAAGTCAGTTCAGGTATCCCGGACCCATTCCCTTCAGCAAAGAAACCGCTGTGCTGATGATTGCTGATGGAGTGGAAGCGGCATCACGCAGTTTAAAAACACACGACGCGGTGAGCATCAACGATCTTGTAGACCAGATCATCGATTACAAAATCGAAAGCAACCAGTTCATCAACTCAGACATTACGTTCAAGGACATTACGGTGATCAAAAAAATATTCAAAAAACGCCTGATGAATATTTATCACGCAAGGATCGAATATCCTGTGTAATGCACTGAAGTATTTTTACGGATCCCACTAAAAACGATATATTTGTGTATAAAATGCGGCATTTCCTCTTAATTATTTTCTGTTTTGTTCTGCTTTCCGGCTGTAAGATTTTCAGGTCGAACCTGATGCTTAAAACACCGAGGGATTTTAATTACGATCAGCTGGTTGATTCACTCAGCCGGCAGGACTACCGCATCGCGCCCAACGACATGATCGAGTACAGGGTGTTTACCAATAACGGATTTAAACTCATTGAAGCCACTACCTCTGCCAACGGAACCATCATCCGCAGCAATCCTGAGATCATTGTGCAGACCGACGGAAAAATGAAACTGCCTTTGCTTCTTGAAGTGCCTGTGGCCGGTTTAACGGTGGTGGAAGCTGAAAAACTGCTCGAACAAAAATATTTTACGCACTATGTTGATCCCTACGTTCAGCTGCGCATTGTCAACAAACGTGTGATCATTTTTCCGGGAAATGGCGGTCAGGCCAAAGTTCTTCCCCTTGCCAATAACAATACCACCATCATGGAGGCCATTGCCAGCGCGGGGGGCATTCTCGAAGACGGTAAAGCTTACAAGGTAAAGCTGATCAGGGAAAATCCCGATCCCACCAAAATGCCTTTTGTTTATCTCATGGATCTTTCACGGATTGAAGGCATCATGGTTGGGAAAAGCAAAGTTCAGGCAGGTGATATTATTTATGTAGAACCACGTTACAGGCCACTGGCAACATTTAACAGGGAGGTAGCTCCAGTCATCACACTGATCACGAGTTTGCTGATCCTGTATCAATTTACCAAGCTGAGGTAAGTATGTTCAATCCACACGTTGAGTCAACCAACAATCAGTTAAAGGATATAACTGAAAAGTTCAATACCGGTATCGACATCGGTTTGATCGCTTTTCTGTTTAACAAAAGCCGCGTGTGGATCATTCTCTTTTTTCTTCTCTCTTTTCTGGCTGCTTTTATTTACCTGCGTTACAGCCAGCCGATTTATGAGTCGAAGGCCACAGTGCAGATCAACGATGCCAACCAGGCCGGCGACATTCTTAAACTTAACAGCTTAACCGAGAACAGCAATCTGGTAGCAGAAGCGATAGAACAGATCAAATCCAAAGTGTTTCTGCGCCGCGTAGTTGAAAAACTCGATATCAGCGTGAACTATTTCAGCGAAGGGACTTTCAAAAATCACGAGTTGTACCGTTCTTCGCCTTACCTGGTGAAGATCAATACCAAAGATCCCGGTATTTATGGCAACAACATCTACGTTGAACTCAACAGTGACCTTACCGGAGGAAAACTGTTACTGGGCAGTGCCCGCTACGATTTTCAGGTCAACCAGTGGCTTACCACACCACAGTTTGACATCAATGTCACGCTCAACAATAAATTAAATCCGGAGCAGATCAAAAAGATGGTGCGCGATAATGACGCGTTTTATTTTATTGTGGCCGATGTAGAAGACGCCACCGCCATTCTTCAGAATAAACTGGAGGTGTTTTTACTGAATGAGATGGCCAAAACCATCAGGATCCAGGTAAAAGATGTGAACTCAGCCAAATCAACAGACATTGTCAACGCCATTACCGAAGAATACCTCACTTACGATGTGGAACGCAAAAGCGAAAGCTCTACCAACATCATTTCGTTCATCGACGATCAGCTGGGCACTGTGTACAATGCATTAAAGAACACTGAAAGCGATCTGCAGAAATTTAAGCGCGATAAAAATTTTACGGATGTCGACAAGATGATGAATTCCGACATGCTGCGGTATTCCAACATTGAAGACCAGATGCTGCAGTTGGAGATGGAAGAACGCATCATCAGCGAGATCCAGAAAAAGATAGAAAAAAATCCGACACGCGACATGTACCAGCTTTTATCACTGGTGTCGGGTTCGGATTACGAAACTTCCATCAAAGAGATCACACAAACACTGCAGCGTTTGTTGCTTGAAAAAGAAAATTTACTTTACGCCGTAACACCGAGTTCAGAAAACATCAAATCGATCAATTACCAGATAGAGAATCAAAAGCGGCTTTTACTTGAAACGCTTGATGCAGTGCGGCTCAAATACAAAACTAAGATTCAGAGTCTGCTCGAAAGGACTTCCGACTTCAAATCAAAACTCAACAAATCACCTGAGGATGAAGTTGAGTTTTCGCGACTTACACGACTGTACTCCATCAGCGAAAAATATTACACCATGCTGCTTGAGAAAAAAACAGAGTTCTCCATTTCAAAAGCCGGTTACGTTTCAAAAAACATCATCCTCGAAAAAGCAAGTGGACTGGGAGCCAAGGTGTCGCCCAACCGCAAGAATGCCATGATGATTGCTCTGTTAACGTCATTGTTGCTTTCATTCTCGTTAGTATTTACCCGTTATCTTTTTCATGACAAGATCTATTCGCTCAGCGACATCACAAGATATTCCACGGGCAATGTCGCTCTTCTGGGTGTGATCCCGAAATATGAAAACGACATTCCGGTTTCACAGCTCATCGTAGACAAAAATCCTAAGGCGCTGATCAGTGAAGCGTTCCGGACCCTCCGCACCAATCTTGGTTTTATTGACGCGGGGCCGGGTACCAAGATCGTTTCCATTACCTCCACCATCAGCGGGGAAGGAAAAACATTTGTGGCCATTAACATTGCGGGTGTGCTAGCGTTTACAGGAAAACGGGTGGTGATCATCGATCTTGACATGCGTAAGCCAAAGATCCATAAGGGTTTTGGAGTTGCCAACAACATTGGCATGAGCACCATCTTAACGGGTACCACTCCGGTAACCGATTGTTTTATGAACAGCCCGATGGACAACCTGAAGTTCATCACCGCTGGACCTTCGCCGCCTAATCCGGCGGAATTGATCATCAGTTCCAAACTCGACGAGGTACTGGAATATTTAAAAACACAGTTTGATTACATCGTGATAGATAACGCGCCAATTGGTCTGGTTACCGATGGAATTGCCACCATTCAGCGCGCTGATTATCCTATTTATGTTTTCCGGTCCGGTTATTCACGTAAAATGTTTACACAGATCCTCGACCGTCTTAAAAACGAATCCAATGTGAAAAACCTTTCTGTAGTGCTGAATGACGTGGATGTAAGCCGGAAAATTTACAGTTACAATTACGGCTACGGTTACGGGTATGGCTACGGGTCGGGGTATTATACCGAAGATGAAAAATCACGCAAACGATAGAACAGAATAAAGATGGAAATTGTTGAGACAAAATTAAAAGGAGTAGTGGTGTTGAAACCAAAGGTGTTTGAAGATGCCCGCGGACATTTTTTCGAGAGTTACAACGAAAAACTTTTTAAAGAGGCAGGTTTGAACCTGAACTTTGTGCAGGATAACCAGTCGTTATCGCAGCGCGGTGTGTTAAGGGGCTTGCATTTTCAGAACCCGCCGCACGCGCAGGGTAAACTGGTGCGTGTGATCACCGGCTCGGTTTTTGATGTGGCGGTGGACATCAGGACAGGATCTCCCACCTATGGTCAGTGGTTTGGCCAGGAACTCTCCGGAAAGAACAAATGGATGATGTACATTCCTGAAGGATTTGCGCATGGTTTTGCCACGCTGGAAGACAACACCATTTTTGCTTACAAATGCACTAATTTTTATAACAAGGCTTCTGAGGATTGTATTCTCTGGAACGACCCGCAATTGAACATCAACTGGAATCTTGAAAATCCGCTTTTGTCTGAAAAAGATCTTCAGGGGAAATTGTTTGGCGACTTTAAAAGTCAGTTTTAGTCAGAATTAAACAGCGCGAGGATGAATTTTAATTTTCAGTTCATAGTCACCACCCTGTTTATTGCCTGCTTTGTTTTTTCTTTGCTCATTAATTACATCCTGCTGCGATTCGCACAAACGCTTGGTGTTAGAAATGAACACGCGCACCAGGTACGCTGGAACCCGAATGTAAAACCTTCTCTGGGCGGCATTTCGTTTTATCTGGTGTTTTTGTTCGCTTTTATCTTTACAGTTTTAATGCCGCAGAACAATTCCTCTTTTAATCTTCAGATCATCGGTATTCTGATGGCTTCCACGCTGGCCTTTTTAATGGGGCTTGCCGACGATGCCTTTAACACGCAGCCCATGCTGAAGTTCCTCACACAGCTTTTCTGCGCGCTGATCCTGATCTTTTCAGGACACAGCATTCATATTTTTCAGAATGCCTTTCTGAATTACCTTTTAACCGTGGTGTGGGTGATCGGCTTGATGAATTCCATCAACATGCTGGATAACATGGATGGCATTTCAACCATTGTGTCGGTGCTTGCCTGTTTATTTATGATCGGCGTAAATGTGTCCTTGTTTAATACTACCAGTTACGCTACCACACTTAATCTTGGTTTGCTGGGCGCGCTGTGTGGTTTTCTCGTTTATAATTTTCATCCTTCTAAAATGTTCATGGGTGATACAGGCAGCCAGTTCCTCG
>CAZFCR010000244.1:0-5695 GCA_964517305.1 uncultured Akkermansia sp. | reverse complement strand
GATGAGCCAGATGCCCGCAGTGAGCAGCGCCAGGCCATATCCGAACAAATGACAGAAATACAGCGGAAAGCTGTTGATGAAAAGCAGCAACCACCATTTTTTTTGCGAGGGAAGTTGCAGCGTCTTTAGCGTGAGGCACAAATGCAGGTTAAAAAATATCAGACCCAAAGAGAAGTTGTAAAATCCATACTGCAACAGGTTGGTAAATACAAGTGGAAATATCAGAAAAGAATAATAAGCCGGCACACGGGTAAGTGTTTGGATCAGCCAGCGAAAGCTGAGTGGAAGCAGGGTAACGATGAGTGTGACGAGTGTTTTTTCTGCCACCAGAAAATCAAAACCTTTTAACAGCAGTCGAAGCAGCAAGTGCGAAAGGTAATTGGGTAACAGGGGCAGGTTTTTGTTGAGATAACCGGAAACAAAGGACCCGTTGTTATGGATGTTGAGTAACGATGCATTGTATAAATGCGCGGGACCATCCATGGTAACATAGGCTGGCTGCAGCCATACATAAGCGCCGGTAACTGCAAGCAGCATGTAAAAGAGCCATTTTTCTGCGGACGGTGTGATTATTTTTTCAAGAGATGGTTTCACCTTTTAAAGGATGGTTTATTAAGCTGCGAAAGGACAATAATAACATATATTTTTGCAGCTGTCAGGATTGTACTACATTTAATTGTCAAATATAATTCCCGGCTTCATGCAGTTAAAGTTTATTTTTTTGTGTTTAGCTTTGGCCGGCACGCTGATTTTTTCGGCGCAGCCAAACAGTTATGAAAGCAGGGCTCTGGCTGAATCCTACACTTCATTGCCTGCCGGAATCGTCAAAAAAGAACTTTCTGAATTTGTTCTGAAGGCGCACCAGATAACCGGGAAACGAGATGCCGCTAAAAGTACTTTGCAGAGAATCCCGCTTGTGGATTATACAGATTCGTCAGCGACTTTTTTTCGTAATGATGTGATGCTTAAGATTACAAGAACCGGTTTCTCACCCCTGGCTATTCAGCAACCGGAAGACACTTTGAACGTGGATCTTTATTTTGCCAGGAAACATCCCTTTCTGGGAACTGGGAGCGATTTTCCGCACACGCGCATTCGGTTCATCGAACTGAGTCTGAACGGGACACAGGTTATGATTCCTGAATCAGACTACTGTTTTCTGGCCGATCCTAATTTTTGTCTGGAATTTCCCGGCACCATGATCAGAGAAGTTTATTCCTCTGTTTACCGCTCGCCCGACCACACACGACTCTACCTGCACATGATTAACGGCGATAGTGCGGCCACTTACGAAGTTACATGGATCATAGAGGATGACAGGTACTTAAAAAGGGTGGTCGACAGAAATATCGCTCAATGAATGGATTAACTCTTTTTTTTCGATTGGCACAGATATTGCCCCTGTTTCATTTCCGGTCTTATTCATTAAATTGAAGAGGGCTGTTGAATCGGATGTTTAATAATAGTTCATGTTAACAGCATGTTCGATTTAAAAAGATGCAAAGGTTAGACTTAAAGATCTGTCAGGGTCTTTCTCCCGAGCGGCAAAATGATTTATGGAATTGACAAACAAACCACGCGGAAAATTTATTCTTGTCGACGATGATGCCGATGAACATGAATTGTTTGCCATGTCCAGCGGCTCACTTGGCCTGGGCAGTCAGTTGAAGAGTTTTAAAAACGCACATGAAACGCTTGAATACCTGAAAACAACAAAAGACGATATTTTTGTGCTGATCTGCGACATGAACATGCCTGGAATGGATGGACTCGACCTCAAACGCGTCATAGATGGCACTCCGGAGCTGAGGATGAAGTCCATTCCGTTTTTTTTTCATAGCAACAACAGCAGTGTTGCGGAGATCAAAGCCGCCTACGCGCAGAACATCCAGGGTTACCTGAGAAAAGCCACGGATATTGACGGTACTACCGAAAGTCTTAAAAAGATCATTGCTTTGTGGACCGATTGTATCCACCCCAAAGATTTTGGGAGAACAATTCACTAGGGCCTCTTTATTATTTCTGTTTTACCGGTAAATAAATACTGAAGTCAGATCCCTTTCCGGGTTCACTGTTTACTGTAATGTATCCACCATGATTGGCAACGATCTTTTTCACCAGCGCAAGTCCTATTCCCGCGCCGGTGTACTGATCTTTGCTGTGCAGGCGTTTAAACATGGTGAAAATATCTTGAGCGTATTTTTTTTCGAAACCTATACCGTTGTCACTGATGGTTATCTTGTGAAATTCCTGCGCCGCTTCGTTATCGCTCTCAGGGATTTCCGTTTTGTCAGTAAGCACAGCGCTGATGTTTATTTCCGGCAAACGCTGGTTGTATTTTATGGCGTTAAGAATAAGATTGCTGAATAACTGGTGCACTTGTATTTTAATTCCCGTAATCCGCGGCAGTTTGGTCACTTTTACGCTGACTTCTTTTTCTTTGATAAATACCTCGAGGTCCACAAGCACATTTTCTACAATCAGATTAAGGTCGATGTCTTCATGCGCATTGCCGCCTGAAACCTGGCTGTACGCCATGATCCCGTCGATCAGTTCACTCATGCGTGCCGCGGCCCGGTTGATGCGTTCCAGGTAATCCTGTTTTGTTTTTTCCGATTCTGCATTCTGGAATTGCTGAAGGAAGATCTTCATTTTCCGGATGGGTTCTTTGAGATCGTGTGAGGCAACAAATGCAAATTGCTGCAGATCGTCATTCGATTTTTTCAGCAATTCATTGACCTTGATCAATTCAGTATTTTGTTTTTTAACTGCGGCCGAAAGTGTCTGTCTTTCTTCTTTCTGTTCGTGCACATCCGTACAGGTGCCGATCCAGAAGCTTACTTTGCCGCCTGCCTGCAGCATGGGAGTGCTGCGTACCAGGTGCCAGCGGTATTCTCCGTCTGCGCGAAGGTAACGTGCTTCGGTCTCAAAAAAACGTTTGTCGTTTACCGCAGCCTGCCACTTTTTCATAAACTCTTCGCGATCGTTCCCGTGAATCACGTTAAACCAGCCCCCGTCCATAGCAGAGCTGTAGTTCTGGCCGGTATAACTGTACCAGCCATTGGTGAGATAGGTCACGTCTCCTTCGGCGTTGGTGGTCCAGGCCATTTGGGGCAGTGAATCCAATACATTTCTGATGCGCTGAAGTTCAAGTCTTCTTTCTGTAATGTCGTTGATCAGCAGAATTTCCAGGTCTTCCGATTTTTCGTTCGTAATGCCGGCAAAGTGGATTTCAAAATACCGCTCGCCGGAATACACCTCCATCAGTTTGGCACGGGCGCTTTTGGAAAGTTGTGCCTTGATGGTATCAACGGAAGCTTTGTCGAGTATATCATTAAGAGTGCCAATAGACGTGAGGGGGGTAACGTTGAACATCTGGCGCAAAAACACGTTGGTGGCAACCACTTTAAAATCTTCATTTAAAATAATGGCGCCGATCGGTGCCTGGTCGAGAAAATTTCCGAGGTGTTCTAACCGTACCGTAGGTTTTGTTGGTTCGGCTACCGTTTCAGGGTGAATTGAGGCGGCAACTTTAGCGAATTTTCTTTTTTGTCTTGTTAATTGTGCGGCTCTTGGAATTTCTTCGCGAAGCTGGTTATTAAAGTGCAGGATCGCGGCATCTTTGCTCACATAAGGTGTAAAGAGCAAAGACTGTTTGAGTGTCTGAAAATCTTTCTCTTCAGGCAGAACGATCGTGGAGATTGACTTGTCCATCCTCGAGATCGTCTGAACAGCCTTCAGAATATTTTTGGTATAAGGTCCGAGTAAAACAAGATCTGCCGAACTGAGTCGCGATGCCGTGAGTTCGGGTGGGAGTATGTCCTCGAAGTGAGCGTTACCAGCATATTCGCGCAAAACGTTAAAGTTGTCGCCAAAGCCGGTATGAAGAATGAGTGACATAGGTTAATCGGTCAATAAAGGTTGTTCTAACAATGATCTGCCCGTCCAGGAGTAAAGCAGGTCGGTGGTGGGTGACATTACATGCGCCGCACGCGCATCGCGTAACAGCATGCCCAGCACGCCGTTTTCTCTGTAACCGATTCCTCCTGCAAGTGTCATGGCTTCATTCACGAGGTCTACAGCACTGTTGGCCGCCACCGTTTTAGCGCATAGGATCAGTGGCAGCGCATCAGGAGCACCCTGATCGCCCGCCTTTGCAGCAGTGTGAATAAGGGCTTTGGCTGACTGAAGTTTTTCGTAAAGCTGTCCCAGTTTATGCTGCACAATGCTGATCTGCGAAAGTTTGGTGCCGTTGTAATTATAGGTGCGGTGCTGTACAGCCTTTAAAGCCTCGTTAAATGCCGCTGTTGCAACGCCAAGGTAGGTGCCGGCCATGGCGGTTAAAAAATACGGCGCAATAATATTAAATACATACCAGAGCTGATCGCCGTGGTCGCCAAGAATCTGTTCTGCCTTCACAGGAACGTGATCCAGTCGCATGCTGCGCGAAGAGTTACCGCGCATGCCCAGTCCTTCCCACTGATCGCCCCACGAGAGTCCTTTTGCTTGCAGATCCACCATGGCGCATGAGAATTCGCCGGGCGCCGCTGTTTCACCCA
This sequence comes from uncultured Akkermansia sp., assembly GCA_964517305.1. GTDB lineage: Bacteria > Bacteroidota > Bacteroidia > B-17B0 > Aurantibacillaceae > Aurantibacillus. Next base: position 1,136 of record CAZFCR010000244.1, on the reverse strand, counting down.
CCGCGGCCATCGACACCACATAAGAATCGGCATGTGACCCGTTGGTGACAAATGTTTTTTGTCCGTCAAGAAAATAAGAGGCGCCCGTTTGGGTTAAACCTGTTTCGGGAATATAGAAGTGAGACCCCGTTCCCGCTTCGCTGAGCGCGAGTGTGGTAATGTGTCTTCCCTTTACAATGGGATCAAGGTAATGCTGGTGTTGCCATTCGGTTGCTTTTGCGGCTATTACCGCGGAGCCCACACAATGCATGCCAAAACAAAGACCGGCCGACGAATAAGCCGTGCCAAGAGTCTCACACACCCTTACCAGCGCAAACAATCCGTGGCCCATCCCGCCATATTTCTGCGGGATAACCAGTCCTGTTAAACGTGAATCTTTCAAAGCCTGCATGCTTTTTCCAACCCACTCAGCATTTTTGTCTGCTGTGGGCGCCTCGTTTTTAACGGTGGAATCTGCAATTTCCTGTGCTGTATCAAGCACCAAGTTTAAATCCATAAGTATCGAAAATAACGTACGATCTGATTTGTTACCATCAAACCAGCTAATAAACGCAAATGGTATACCTGATCCTCTTATCAGTCTCTGATCGCAAGGAGAAAAAACAACTTTACCGGAAGGGTTTCAGCTTGTGCTTGTATTGGACGAAGATAAAATTCGTTAAGACCTGTAAATCAGTCCGGATAGCCCTTGCAACAGAGGAGGGCCAGAAAAAATAAATGATGAAGACAAAAATTAAATGCGTTTGGAATTTTATCTTGTGGAAGACAGAACGCTTAACTTTAAACAATTGACGTTTCGTTGGATGAAAATCGGGTTTTTGGATTTATGAGGAAGGATACGGGATTGTGAGGTTTTAAAAATATGGGAATTTTTATCCGCATAGTCCTGTTTGCTTAGAGCATCAAATGATTGAAGGGAGCGGTTGGTAATCCGGATTCGGATAGTGCAGCAACATGCTGAGTGCCCGGAACCATATGTTTGTTTTTAGAATTCGATCCTTTCAAATTCATCGCGCGCGCAAATTCTGGTTTCTTTTCCTGCTGCTTCATTTATCTCAATCAAATAACCAAGATCCAGCTGGTAGTCGGGCGCATAAGGAAAATTTCTCTGAAGTTCTTTGAGTGCTTTCACCCCA
>CAZFCR010000243.1:0-5709 GCA_964517305.1 uncultured Akkermansia sp. | reverse complement strand
ATTACCATGGAAGCTACCAACTCTCAGGGAGTAAATTCATCAAATATGCCTCTAGAGGTTAACGACTGCTCAGGTACTGTTGGCATCAGGCACAACGGGGTGTTTTCGCAAAGTATCAAATTGCTGCCAAATCCATCTACTGGTGAATTTAAGATCACAGGCAGTTTCAGCAAGAATAAACCTGTTCAGGTAGTGGTGTTTAACACACTTGGGCAGCAGATTATGAAGACAGAATATACCCCTGGCAACAGCGCAGAAATCAGTGTTGATCTTTCAGCGATGCCTTCGGGTGTTTATACCATTGCCATTAACAGTGGCGCCGAAATAGCTGTTAAACGACTGGTATTGCAACATTAATCTAAAATCACAGTTTTATAAAAAATGCTTCCGGAAGGAGGCATTTTTTTTATGAATAAGCACCTGTTTAAATCAATAAACACAGTTTTTGTTAAGAATTAGACAGGACGGGGCGGGAATGACATTTGATATAAACATATTTTTGTTTGTACATGGCAGCGAAACGTAAAACAGAAATGAGCCTGAAGGAGGTGATCGCCCTGATCACCTTGCTTGACGACCCGGATGAGATCATCTACACACAGGTAAGAGACCGTTTTGTAACACTCGGACCTCCGGCTATCCCTCACCTTGAAACAGCCTGGGAGAACAGTTTTGATGCCATCATGCAAAAAAGGATCGAAACCATCATCCATACCATTCAGTTTGAAGGTTTGCAGAAGGCACTTAAACAATGGGCTACCGAGGAGCAGGATGATCTTTTTAAAGGCATCATCATCTTATCTCGGTACCAGTATCCCGATCTTGACGAAAACAAGATCCGGAAACAAATGCAACAAATAAAACAGGATGTGTGGCTTGAGTTGCACGAGGACCTCACCGCCCTTGAAAAAGTAAAGATCATCAACCATATTCTTTTTGAAGTGCATCAGTTCAGCGGTAACATCACCAATTACCACGCACCGCAGAACTCTTTCATCAATAATGTACTCGAAAGTAAAAAAGGAAACCCGCTCATGCTGAGTGTGATCTATATCCTCATTTGCAAAGAACTTGATATCCCGGTGTACGGCATTAATCTGCCCCAGCACTTTGTACTCGCTTACCTGAACGATTTTGCCAACCTGATTGATGTGAACAACAAAACACTGTCAAACAACATCCTTTTTTACATCAATCCTTTCAGCAAGGGGCTGATGTTTAATCAGAAAGACATTGATCAGTTTCTGAAACAACTGAATCTGGAACCGGAATCGAAGTATTATCTGCCCTGCAGCAACGTAGATATTCTTAAGCGTTGTATCAATAATTTGATCTTTTCATACGAGAAGCTGGGTTACCTTGAGAAAGTGAAAGAATTAAAACAACTGGATAAACAGATTAATTAACATTCAGTTTTTGTTTATTTTTTGTAACTTGCCTTAAACAATTCAGATCATTATGAAAAAAACATTTTACGCCATTGCTTTTATGGCCCTTTTTAGTTTAAACGCGGCTGCTCAAAGCCAGGAAAAAGTGACATTGCAAACTGCTCCGGTGACAGATGAAGAACTGAAGAAACGCGAAGTAGTGAATGCTGATGGTACGCTCGAAGCAGCGCCAGCCACCAGGGAACAGGGACGCAACAATACAACTGCCACCCAGGAAAAGGTTGCGCCTGCAGCCACACCGGCTCCCGCTGAAGCTCCGAAACCTGCAACAAACAAAAAAGCCAGTCCGCAAACCAAACAGGCCCCTAAATAAATTAGTAAGCATTTAAACAAAAAAAAAAACCTGGATCTCTCCAGGTTTTTTTTATGATTTTTTTCTTTGGTTTAATTCGTCGCGGATCTTCGAGGCCATTTCGTACTTTTCCTCGTCGAGCGCTATCTGAAGCATGCTTTTGAGTTCTTCGCTGCTTTTGTTTTTGTATTCGTCGGCATCAGCGCTGAGGGGAATATCTTTCACCTCTGTAATGCTGGGCGTTTCTGAAATTGAACTGACTTCGATGTCGTCGTCGAGTACAATGCCCGCGCTTTTTAAGATAAACTCGTAAGTATAAATTTCGCAGTTGAAACGCACTGCAAGTGCAATGGCATCGCTGGTGCGGGCATCTATCTCAACTTCGCGGGAACCGTCGGAACATAATAATTTGGCATAAAAAATACCTTCTACCAAATTGTAAATAAGAACTTCGTTAACAGTAATATTAAATGTTTGTGCGAACGCTTTAAACAGGTCATGGGTCAGCGGTCTGCTGGGACTCATTTTTTCAAGTTCAATGGCAATGGCCTGGGCCTCAAAACCACCTATGATAATAGGCAGGCGGCGTGATCCTGAACTCTCTCCAAGTACCAGGGCGTAGGCTCCGCTTTGGGTCTGGCTGTAGGACAATCCGACAATTTCTAATCTTACTTTCTTCATTAACCGAATTCTAATATAACAAAAAAAAGGCTTTTAATTCTGGTTGGCTTTAAATTTTTTCACAGCCTCAGTGAGTTTGGGAACAATGCTGAATGCATCACCAATCACACCGTAATCAGCAGATTTAAAGAAGGGCGCTTCTTTGTCGTTATTGATCACCACAATGGTTTTGCTTCCGTTTACCCCGGCAAGATGCTGGATGGCGCCTGAAATACCAATGGCAATATAAAGATTGGGTCTGATGGCCACGCCGGTTTGTCCAACGTGTTCGTGGTGCGGACGCCAGTGCATATCGGCAACAGGACGGGAACAGGCAGTTGTGGCGCCCAGTGTATTGGCCAGGTCTTCCACGATGTTCCAGTTCTCAGGTCCTTTTAAACCACGACCGGCGCTCACAACAATTTCAGCTTCCGGAAGCGGTATGCTGCCACCAGCTTCGTTGCTGCGGGTTTCTTTTACAGTGATTCTTGACTTCACAGAACTGAGGTCAGCATTCAGTTCAGATATACTCGCTTTGTTTTCACCCAGCTTCACAGGAAAACTGTTTGGCAGCAGGGAAATTATTTTAATGTCGCTGTTGATGCTGTAAAGGGCCGAAGCCTTTCCTGAGAAAACATTCTTTTTTACTTCAAGCGATGACCCGTTAACAACAGGATAGTCAATTGCACCTGCCACGAGTCCGGCTTTAAGGCGTGCGCTGAGGCGCGGGGCAACCGCTTTGCCCACGATGTCGAAAGCAAAGATGATCACTTTGGCATTCTCAGCTTTGGCGGCCTGTTCAACCACAGCTGCTACAAGCATGGAGTCGTTGCTCAGCTGTTCGTTTTTTAAAGTCAGTATTTTTGACGCGCCTGCTTTCCCGATCTCTTCGAGCTGGGCGGCATCGGCGTTGTTTACCAGGGCAGTTACGGTTGAACCGGTAAGCTCGGCAACACGCGCGGCGTAATTGATACATTCGAGCGAAGCTTTTTTAACGCGCCCTTTATTGATTTCGGTATATACTAAAACAGACATAATTGCTATTTGTAATGTTTAAAAATAATTTTCAGGCTCAGATCACTTTGGCTTCGGTATGCAATAACTGCACCAGTTCATCGAGGTTGTCTTCGCTGATCATTTTGCAGGTGGTGCGGCCAGGGTTCAGGGTATAGGATTTGATCTCGGTTAAAGCGGTGCCACCGTTTCCGGTTACCACGGTCAAAGGTTTGGTGCGCGCCGCCATGATGCCGCGCATGTTCGGAATGCGTTGTTCAGCCATCCCTTTGGCACAGCTGATCACCAGTGGCAGGTCACATTCAACCACACGGCTGCCGCCATCTACATCGTGCTCCACAGTGGCTTTGTTTCCTTCAAGATCGAGTTTTGTAGCAAGCGAAACAAATGGCAGATCAAGGATACCGGCGATCATTCCACCCACCGATGAACCATTGTAATTGATGGTTTCTTTACCGGCCAGAATAAGATCATAAGCATTTTCTTTACCGTAATTGGCGATCTGCTCGGCTACGTAAAAGGCGTCAGGCCCTTCGGCATCTATGCGAACCGCGTCATCGGCACCAAGGGCCAGGCCTTTGCGGATGGTAGCTTCGCTGTCTGCTTTTCCAACATGAATGAGGGTTACTTTTTCAGCCTTTCCGGCCTCTTTCAACTCTAAGGCACGAACCAGCGCATACCATTCGTCATACGGATTGATGACAAAAGTAACGCCAGCGGCATTGAATTTTGTATTTCCTTCGCTGAACTGAATTTTGGTTGTGGTATCCGGCACATTGCTAATGGCAACTAATATATTCATAACGATTTTTTATTTTTAAGGATAACAGCCCTTTTGTTAAAAAAACAAGCCTTTATCCCGATATTTTTAGAGGTGCAAAAATAGCGAAATAATTGCCTTTTAACAATGAATTTTTCAATTTTCTGAACCGGCGGAACACAGCAGCAGGGCAGCAGCCGCAGCTGGCGGACTTCCGAGCTGAGCGGGCCGGAAAAACGCATCAAAAGGGCAGAGATTGGCTAAATATGCGACCTTTACCAACAATATGGATCAGCTTTTTCAATATTTCGACTCACACCACCGGGTTTCAGCAGAAGCAAGAGCTGAGATCACCCGGATCAGCAGAACGCTGGAATTTAAAAAGAATGCCATTCTTCAACCCATCGGGCACACCTGCAAAACCATTTATTTTTTAAACCGGGGTCTTGCGCGTATTTTTTATTTTAAGGAAGATAAGGATATTACCGAAAGTTTTGCCTTTGAAAATCAGATCCTCGCGCGAATAGAAAGTCTTTTTACCGGAAAACCTTCAAAAAAAGGCATTCAGCTGCTTGAAGACACAGAAGTGGTGGCCATTGCTTCGGCAGAATTGTTCAGTCTTTATGATCGTTTCCCGGATATCGAACGGTTGATGAGAAAGATCACCGAGCGCGCTTTTGTTGACACGGTAAACCGTATTGAGAGCATACAGTTTCACACTGCCGAGGAACGCTACAGCGATCTGCTGGCCAAAAAGCCCGACGTGTTAAAAAGGGTACCTCTGAAATTCATCGCATCTTATCTTGGCATCACCCAGGTAAGTCTGAGCAGGATCAGGGCCATCCGGTGATTATTTATCATTTGTAAAACAGATCCGAAAACCGGTCGCGTAGCTTTGTAAAAAAAAGCAATGGATCGCACAGAAAGAAAAAAACACTGGGAAAATATTTATACAAACAAGGCCCTGACCGATGTGAGCTGGTACCAGCCGGTGCCGGAGACCTCCCTGGAATTTCTGAAAACGCATAACATTCCTAAAACAGCCGCCATCATCGATGTAGGCGGGGGAGACAGTTTTTTTGCCGACCACCTGCTGGATCTGGGTTATACCAACATTACCGTTCTTGATATTTCAGAAGCAGCCCTTGAGCGTGCGAAACTGCGCCTCGGCGAAAATGCCGGTCGGGTTAAATGGATCGTGGCTGATGCTGCCTCTTTTGAGCCGGCCGAAAAATATGACTTCTGGCACGACCGGGCTGCCTTTCATTTTCTAACGGAACAAAAAGAGATTGATGCGTACCTGCAAACAATTGATAAAGCCCTGAATCCGCAAGGTGTTCTGGTTATTGGTACGTTCTCTGAAGAAGGACCAACAAAATGCAGTGGCATCAACGTACATCAATACTCGGCGGCGTCGATGACGAACCGGTTAAAAACATGGTTTAAGAAAATAAAGTGTATTACAACCGAACACACCACACCATTTAAAACCCTCCAGAAATTTGTGTTCTGTAGTTTCAGGAAAATGGTGACAG
>CAZFCR010000242.1:0-5718 GCA_964517305.1 uncultured Akkermansia sp. | reverse complement strand
CTGGTCTTGTACATTTAAGTTCCACTACAGGTTTCATCGAAAAAATTGTTGTGTACGATTTATTCGGACGGTCGTATCCTCATCATTTAAAAGACAATTGCATAAACATCAGCTCTTATCCCAATGGTGTATACTTTTTAGAAATGTCTACAAACGCCGGTTTCTCCAGGCTGCGAATAGTTAAATATTAGAAAGTTTGGATGATAAACCAATATCCGTATTCTAAATTCATCCGTTTGTATAAGTCATCCTTACCTTCTTTTATCGTAAATTTTCCCCACAAACGCTTATCGATTACAACCGACATTTGTTCTTTGTTTCGCGTGTTGCTCTCACAGTTGGACTAAATAAGGGAAACTCGCGCCGTTGTTTAAAATTCCTGGCTGGACCTACATTCTTTTATAGGGTATCACTTAGTTATTATTCGCCCCCGCATCTACCCACACTTTAATTTTTTGAATGTCGCAGGCGGGTAGTTTCCCATTGGGTGGCATGGGAGTAGCCTGGCCGTTTTGAGAAACCGCGTTATAAAGTTTGCCGCTTTGAGCTGCAGCCTGAACCCCGCCATGACTCGAAAGATTGATGCCTCCGCTCGGAGCAGAGCCACTGTGACAGCCCAGGTAGTTGCCATTCAAAATAGTCTGAATGTCACCGGCAAAAGAAACATTCACAGGATTACAATTTCCTGTGTCCTGCTGGCAAACCACGTTGTCTGCTCCCTGTTCTATCCATTTCCATAACAGATCTTTTTGCGCCTGAGACAATGCGGGCCTTGGAGCCGGTGGCATCCTGTCTTCCGGATCTGATTCGTTGATCATTTCTATCAGGTCGCTGTTTCCAGGGCGTCCCGGACTTACCTGCTGCCGGATGCCTTCGTAGGAAGAAAGATCCACGCCATCCTGTCGCGTAGCGGCATCGTGGCAACCACTCATGGCGCAGTTAGAATTTAACAGCGGCTTAATGGAGGTCTCAAAATAAACTTTTTCTGGATCACAGGGCACCGATGCAACAGGCATAGGTGTCTTGTCCTTGGTACAACTCACAAAAACAACTGCCGAAATAAAAAAAGACAACAGTGTAATTAAGAAAATAAACCGGTTCATAATAAATGTTTTAATGAATATTAAAGACCCTTGAAATATTAAATCCAAATCTGAACTGACCTTTCAGCCAGCTATCAGTGTTCTGTGTCAAAAACTGACTTTCAAGCAACGACTTGTTATTGCTGAATAAAAGATGGAACACGTGGCCACCGGTTTCAATCTCAATTCCCGCACCCAATGGCGCTACATAATTGAACGGTAAACCGGTCTTGCTGAAATTGTGATAATAGTCAACTATAATTCCCATTCTTTTTGTGAATTTGTAACGCAAACCCGCGCCTAAACTGAAGGTGGTGTTGTCTTCGAGGTAATGTACCAGGTTGCGGTGCACCAATGTAGGTGCGAGTTGAACAGACAGGTTATTGCCGAATTTACGCGCCAACAGAAACTGGGCCACATAATTGATCCGGTGAAACCCGCTTTTACCAAAATACACAGGCGACTCAATGTCGGTCGAAGATTTCATGGTGCTTATTTCCGCTGCGCCGTAAAATGAAAGGCTGAGGGGCATGCCTTCCTTTTTCTGCCTGAGCAGTTTTAGTTTTGAATTAAAATCAAGAATCTGCCGTCTTAAGTGCGCGCCTTTGCTTCTCGCGAAACCTGCGGTCCAGATATCGTTGATCCCATAATCGAAAGCGATGCGGATATCGCTTACATTATCAAAGCCATACAGTGTTTTGATGCCACCGGCGGCACCGGCAGCATCGTCAAAACGGTGTGAAATGCGAAAGTCGAGTTCGCCGCCCTTTACCTGCTCTATTGTTTGCAGGTTAACGAGTTTGGTGGTTTTAAAAGTAGCGGTCACAAATTCGGGCTGCTTCACGGCCTCATCCATGGCACCCATTAAACTATCCAGATCCTGAGCCCTGAAACCCGCCGCATAAAACACGAGCGAAAAGGCACAGACGATTGTTTTGATACTCATTTTTTAAAAATTTAAAATGTTATTTTTTCCTGAATGGTTCGAGCACAGCCTTAAATGTAACATCCACCACCTCGGCTATGTTTTTTACGTACATCGATGGCACCTTGATGTTATAATCAGCAACTCTCAACGGAAACTTAGAAAAGAGTCTGAGTTCTCCATTAACGTTATTGATGGTGCCATCCATGGTCACATCCCGCGTCACGCCGTGCAGTTCCATCTTGCCGGTGATCGTCACTTTTGTCTCACCAGGCTGATTATAGTCTACCGCTTCATTGATCTTTCCTTTAAATGTACATTTGGGATAGGTGGCAGACTCTATGTAGTTTTCATTAAAATGCTCTTCCATCAGTGCGTTGCTGAACTTAAAATTGTTCATGTTCATGCTGATCTGAATTTCATTGGTAGTACTCTTAAGAACAATGGTGGTAATTTTATTAACCGCGTCAATGTTTTCAATGGGTGCTTCTGAATGAAAGCTGATGGCGGTTTCGCCAGGTTTGGCAGTATAAATCTGAGCGTTTAATACGCCGGAAAAAAGAAAAATAAATGATAATATTCTGAACGTTGTCATAACAAATGAATTGTGGTATTAAATAATAAAAAATTGCAGCGGCAAAAAGCCGTGATAAAAAAATAAAGATCTGATCAGGAAAAAAGCGGAACCTCTGGCGGCTGCCAGATGGAGGGATGATACGCAAGAAGCGTAACTGCGTTATACGAACACAAAGCACTATCGCGCATGAGCTACGGTGGTTTGCAATTATAACAGGTTACCGGAAGCACTACGTTTAAACCATTCGTCTGGGCGGGAGATTTAAAAGGCAAAGCCTCGTCCTGCTGATTGTCAAGCGGATCGGCATCATCGCCAAAATAATGCATGTAAAGAAACTCGCTCAGACTGAGATCGGCAGCCTTCGCCTGGTGAACAGCATAATGATCTATCAGCCTCGAAACTTTGAACAATTGTCCCAACTCCGTGGCCGTAAGCGCATACAGGATCACTAAAAAATAAGAGATGAGCGATTCACGAATTACAAAGTTATATAATCCCAGTATTTCTTCTGCGCGCCGCAAAAAATTTAACACCTCGTAACATCCTATGCCTTTAAGGCTGGTGACCAACAGACTTCTGATGCGGTCATTTCACGGAATTAAAAGCGCATCATCTCACATCATTCCTTTACGATCTCCCGCTTTTTAAAAACAACCTGAACATAAATTCGCAAAAGGAAATGAAGTTCTAATCCATCAAATAGCCTAAGAGTAAATGCTCTGGTAGTTATAAATGCAAATGCGACTGATAAAGAGTTCAGGTAAAATTCCAGAGCGGTGGTGCCCTTTTTAAAACTGCCAAATTACATTTTGTATAAAAAACACGTTTTCTATCACTTAATAACTTGTCATTCCTAAGCCGTTTGCACAATTTTGCGCTCCAAATTTTAATCATGAAAAAAATCTTCACCCTATTACTCTTATTACTGACCTGTAATGCCACCTGGGCACAGGAAGACAAAGAAGACAGCAAAGACCATCCGATGTTTAACAGAATGTCAAACTTCTATATTGCCGAATACAACAACAGCTTTGATGCAGTTGAGTTTCAGGTCGGCAACAACGATTATAAAAATCTTGAAGGCAATAAAACCTTTATCAGGTACGCTTTTGACGAAACAAAAGGTAAAGCACCAAGTGAATTGCAGATTGTGAGAAACTTCGACAAGGCCGTTAAAAATGCAGGTGGTAAAATCATCTGGCAGGAAGCTGACAGAGGCTATTCGGTATATAACTTTAAGAAAAGCGGCACCGACATCTGGGTAATTGTTGAGGGATTTAATTCCGGGTTTGGCTATTATCTGACTGTTCTTGAAATGACAGAAATGAAGCAGGAAATTACCGCCAACGAAATGTTAGAGGCGCTAAACACCAATGGTTTTATTGCGCTATACATCAATTTTGCAACTGGAAAATCAATTATCGAAGAGGCCTCTATGGGAACTGTCAAGCAGATTGCAGAAATGCTGAAACAGAATGAAGATTTAAAGGTCAGCATACAAGGCCATACAGATAATGTCGGCACCCCTGAAGCAAATAAAACCCTTTCGGGCCAGCGGGCTGAAAGCGTAAAAAAAGAACTGATCAAACAGGGAATTGCTGCAACCCGGCTCAACAGCAAAGGAATGGGTCAGGAAAGTCCTGTGGCTGACAACCGTACAGAGGAAGGTCGCTCAAAAAACCGAAGAGTTGAAATAATAAAATTGTAAGACTAAAAAAACAATTGATTGTCAAAAACAAGAACCCGCGACACGCACGGGTTCTTGATAAGGATTAAAACAGAAAAAGTTTTATCGCTGCACGATGCCCTGAAATTCGATCATCGGTGTGAGCGTATAACAAGGATCTTCCTGGTACCTCGTTTCTACACTGAAATTGCCGCAAATATCAACGTTCAGCACAATCTCATTAAGTGCGCCCGCCTTTATTTCGCCCTCAAAATCAATCGTCACTTCTTTTACACCGATTTTGTAACAGGTAGCGGCCTGGTTATCCACCACCAATTGATTGTTGGTTCCAAAAGTCAGCATGATCTTGGTAATGGCCCCGGCTTTTACTTTTGTATTTTCAGTTATTTCAGCAACCGGAACGGTGGCGCTTTGCAGACTCACCAGATCCCAGGCACCGGCCACCGGCGTCAATTCCTGCCAGCCGTGTTCTGCACTGAAAACTTTGATGCCCCTGATGTCGAGCGTTGCCGAGGTGTATTCCGTCTGCAGGGTAGCGCAGGCCTTACTGTTGATCAGCACGTACAGGCTGGCTGTATCCACCTGTCGGGTCTTTGCCTCAACAACCGGTTCAGGATTTTCTTTTTTGCACGAAGGAAACAGGCACAATATGCCCGCGATTCCCAAAATAGATAGAGTGTTTTTCATGGTATAGTTTTTTTTCTCTTAAGCATACGAACCACATGCCAGAGACCTCGTCAATACTGGGATTACGGCCAGGGGAGCTGAAGTAATTGTGGCTCAAAATCACCATCTCCCGATCACATACTTTTTATCGTTGTTCGACTATAAAAAAATGGCGTTAGACCAGTCTGAGTTCAGGGCCGGCTTATAAAGAGCTTTGGCGGTGCCTGCCGGTATTTGTGGGAAATAAAAAACGGGGCGCGGGAACTGTGTGTGATCGTCCACACAACAAAAGAAAAGGCCCGGCAGCAACAGAAAAAACCTTAATTACCGTGTGAGGGAAATGTAATCTTTCAGCAAAGTTTTCAGAAATACTCGTTTATCTTCCTGGGCTTTCACCGACAATTCTTTTTCCATTTTCCGGCTCAGCAGTTGCAAAGCCCTCTCATAGGCTTCATTGCCAAACTCCATGTGTTTGGCCAGTGTTTCTTTCACAACCAGCATTGATTCTTCCGACAATCTCACCACCTGCGGGTAAGTGATCTGATCATTCTGCATTTTCTCTATCCTGAGCAGTTGTTCGTAATTGATGCGTTCGAGTTGCCCCACATTTACAACAATGGTATTCGCAAGCAGATCGCCCAACCGCTGATTGTAATTTGAAGAAACAATATCAACCCCATATAATGTCATAGCTCCATTTGTAATTATTGTATTGTCTTTTATTGTATTATTGCCAGATTGGGTTGTTATAAAAACTCCGTGATTAGTTGTAGTTCCTGAA
>CAZFCR010000241.1:0-5721 GCA_964517305.1 uncultured Akkermansia sp. | reverse complement strand
GCATGGTGCTGCGTTGCGACGACTGCATAAAATACCACCTTCAGAAATGTTTTGAGCAAAACTGCAGCACGGAAGAGATCTACGAAATTTTTGCCGTTGCCAACATTGTAGGCGGAACCATTGTTATTCCACATACAAGAAGAGGTGCCGAATTCTGGGAAGAATTGCAGGGACAGAAAGCCTGATTTTATTCAATGTCCCATACACTGGGACGTCTGCGTGTATAAAAAGGTTTAAAATAATCCTTGTGTTCAAGGATAAAAGCCATGATAAAATAAATGATGACAGGGCTTCCGAACGTAAAAAACGACAGGTAAATAAAATACATCCTTACCGTTGTGGTTTTAATGCCGAGTCTTTGTCCCCACCACTGGCACACCCCGAAGGCACGCTGCTCAAACCATTTTCTTATCTGACTGATCATAACACAAAATTAAAAAAATCGTGTAAACCCGCAACAACCGGGCTAGGAATTAACACGCGGCTTTAATAAGGATGCCGCGATGCCGCATGCCAGGCAACGTTTGTGGGTACAATACTGATCATAAAGCTGAATGATCCCCTGACTTTCCGCCGCGCTCCTGATGCCGGCTTTCTGTGCACTGAAGATCCTGGTTTTGTAGTTCTGCTCAGGAGCACAGGCGGCCAGCAAGGCAAGGGCGGTCTGTCGGTACTCAGGCTGGTGCATCTTACTGCCATAGAAAAAATAAAATGGCGCAAAACTGTTGATGATCATGCCTTCCAGTGAAGTTTTACCTGCGCCGGCTCCTGATTTTTTAGCATCATCGCCTCCAACTGCATAGTGTTTACGCCAATGATCACTGACCTTCGTTTGCAGCAGTTCCATCAGGTGTTTGTATTCTAAGGCGCAGCGGGGCGAAGAAAAAATGCCGGGCTGCGCGTGTATCAGCGCTGCAAATTGCACGAGCCGGAGATCGGGGAAATTAGCCGGGCGTAATTTCGAGTATTTAAACAACTCTTTCTGCAAAGGAACCAGTTTGTATTTATTACGCAAAAACTCAAATTCATTCTGAAGCAGAGCCACGTATTTGTCCGCAACCGGCGTCTCCAGAAATCCAGCCATTCCCAACAGCATCGCCTCCATCTGCATAAGGTTGTTACTGTGTTTTAAAAGCAATTGCGCGGGCAGTCGTTGGGCAAGCATTTCAAAAGGCAGGGCATTGACACGAAATCCAAAATTCCGCAGCAGACTCACGTAAAAAGTCTGCACATAGTCGCCTCCGCTTTCTTTAAACAAACTATCCAGCCTTTTTACTTTTTCCTCCAGTCGTTCAACCAGCATTCTTTCTAACCATGAAACAAAATGAAGGCCGTTCACACGTTTGAGTTGTGGTCCACATGGCAATGTCTCTGCCTCAGCGGTAAAACTCCTGTAAGTATCAAGGGTAGCCTGATCGATGTAATCGCGCAACGCCAGTACCTCAACGCCGTGATGAAGATTCTGCTCCAGATCTTTATCATGCTCATAAACCACATGCAGTATCAGTTTGTTGTAGGCCCTGTCTTCCTGATGGCCGTGTTTTAACCAGTCGCTGGTGCGCAAATGCACTTCAATATTGCCGGCCAGCAACACACCCTCTACCCGCACCTGACCATTAAAAAAATCGGGCCCTGAATCCCTGTTCAGTTCGCCGGGTTTCAGCACTTCCACTTGCTGCCCCGATACACTGCGGTAAGGCCCCGGCTTCAGCAGCCGGTGTTTCCAGATGAACTGTAAAAGGTCTTCATTAAAATCAGGCATAACCCTTGAGTTTATAAACCAGATAACCGGTCCACTCATGAATCAGCAATTGCAGGCTCATGAGCGCTCCGGGATCAGGAACAAAAAGATGATCGGGCGTAAACCGCCGTACCCCACTGTGTTTATTGGTGATATACGGAGTAAGACCGGTAAAACCTGCCTTTTTAAAAACAGCCATTGCCCGGGGCATGTGAAATGCGGAGGTAACAAATATATAGTTTCCTTTGAGCGAAAGGCTGTCGAATATTTTTTTGGTATTGCGTGCGTTCTCGAATGTGTTTTTGCTTTCCGTTTCTACGATAAGCGCGCTGTCGGGAAAACCAATCGAGCGGAGGTATTTTCTTACATAAATTCCTTCTTTTTTTTCAGGAAACTCGATGCTGCCAGAGCCGCCGGTAAATACAATTCTTTCCAGCCTGTTCTGGTAAAAAAGCGGCAGTGTCTGAAATAACCTGTCGGCCGAGAAACCAAAATTTATTTTCCGGAGCCGGAGGTCCACATCGCCGATTCCGCCCAGGATGATGGCGCCATTGTAACGTGTTTTATTCAGGTCTACATCCCTTGTAACAGGTTCCCATGCCCTGAAACATTCGTCTACCACAAAAGGATTGGAAGCCAGATAAAGTACGATCAGCGAAATGACCCTTAATTTACGGGCGCGGTGAGCGTTTTTAGTGGCCAGGGAAAACAACAACATGGCGCACACCCATACAAGAGGTGACAGAACAAAGGCGAGAATTTTTGAGAGGTAAAAAAACATAATCTGTTTTAAAAATAAGAAAAAGATCGAAGGGCGGGACAGGCCATTCACAAAGAACTCAATGTGATAAATACCTATATTTACTTACTGAAACTTAAACCAATTATGCAAAAGATACTGATTGCGAACCGGGGAGAAATTGCACTGCGTATTATGCGCAGCGCCCGTGAAATGGGAATTAAAACAGTGGCCGTTTATTCTGAAGCCGACCGCAATGCTCTTTTTGTAAGATATGCCGATGAAGCCGTTTGTATTGGGCCGCCACCAAGCGCCCAGTCTTATCTCCAGGGCGACCGTATTCTTGCGGTTTGTAAAGAACTGAAAGTGGATGCCATCCATCCGGGGTACGGCTTTTTAAGTGAGAATGCCGATTTTGCCAGAAAAGTGCGCGAAGCGGGATTGATTTTTATAGGACCGAGTCCTGAAAGCATGGACATGATGGGTGATAAACTGAGCGCCAAAGCCACAGCTAAAAAATACAATGTTCCCATGATCCCTGGTTCGGAAGGTGCCATCAGCGATGCAGCCGAAGCAATCAGGATCGCGAAGGAAATAGGGTTTCCGCTTCTCATCAAAGCAAGCGCGGGAGGCGGGGGAAAAGGCATGCGCCTTGTTCATAAAGAAGAAGACCTCGAAGAACAAATGAAACTCGCGATCAGCGAAGCTATTTCGGCTTTCGGAAATGGCGCCGTATTTATTGAACGTTATGCGAGCGGCCCACGCCACATCGAGATCCAGCTGCTGGCCGACAACCATGGTAACTGCGTTTACCTGTTCGAACGCGAATGCAGCATCCAGCGCAGGCATCAGAAACTGATAGAAGAAGCGCCAAGCAGTGTATTAAGTCCTGAATTGCGTGAAAAAATGGGAAAATGCGCCGTGGATGTAGCCAAAGCCTGCAATTATAGCGGCGCAGGAACTGTTGAATTTTTACTCGACGATCAGCTGAATTTTTATTTCCTCGAAATGAACACGCGCCTGCAGGTAGAACACCCGGTAACGGAAATGATCACCGGGCTCGACCTTGTAAAAGAGCAGATCAGGGTGGCGCGCGGCGAGAAATTAAGCATCAGACAGGAAGATCTGCGCATCAATGGTCACTCCATCGAAGTGCGTGTGTGTGCTGAAGACCCGGCTAATAATTTTCTTCCCGACATAGGTACACTTTCGGTTTATAAAACTCCTGCAGGTCCTGGAGTGCGTGTTGACGACAGCTTTGAGGAAGGCATGGACATTCCTATTTATTATGATCCGATGATCTCGAAACTGATCGTGCATGCTGCCAGCAGAACCGAAGCGATCGCCAAAATGATCAGGGCCATTGATGACTACCGCATTGTTGGCGTTGAAACCACACTCGAATTCTGCAAATATGTTTTAAAACACGAAGCATTTGTGAGCGGCAAATTCGACACCGGTTTTATTGGCCGTTATTTTAAGCCCGAAGAACTTGCGCCAAAAAACGCAGACAATACAATAGCCGCTATTGCTGCTGCCATTTTGTTTACTTCGCCGGCAACCAGGGCTTCCGAAACACCACACGAGGGTGTTAAAAAAGACAAATGGAGGCAAAACCGTCTCAGCGGAAGGTAACTTTGATTAGGTTTTTACGTTTAAGGGATATCCCATGACGCGCAACACAAACATATCGGTTTTTACCGGCATTATCGCAGTGATAACATCCTGCGTGCTGAAGGCGCAGACACCAGGGGCCATTGATCTGATTAATCCTCCCGCCAGGGGCTCTATTGCTTATGCTGAAGTAGTGAACGGCGATACCATTCCCGTAGTGAATCTGAATACGGTTTATATTTATACCGATTTCCAGTTCAAAAACCGACGGCACCATGAACAATGGACGCGTACCAAACACAATGTAAAAAAAGTGTATCCCTACGCCATTCTTGCAGCAGCCAAACTAAAAGAGTACGACCGGGCCCTTTCAAAAATTGAAGACAAAAATTTAAGAGAAGCATTTATCCGCAACTGTGAAAAAGATCTGAAGGCTGAATTTGAAGATGAACTTAAAAGTCTTTCTGTGTCGCAGGGTAAAATTCTGATGAAACTCATTGACCGCGAGAGTGGCAAAACCACGTATGAAGTGGTGAAACAACTTCGCGGGTCTTTCCAGGCCGCCATGTGGCAAACAGTGGCCCGAATCTTCGGCCACAACATGAAATCAGAATACGATGCCGCCGTTGAAGACATCATGATCGAACGCGCGGTGAAGCTCGTTGAGGCGGGTCAGTTCTGATCAATATTTTTTCTTATTTTTAGGCCATGTTCAGATTTATTTTTATTGTATTGTTCATTGCCGCTTTCGGTATAATGAATGGCCAGACCAAAGGCGCTCCCGCAAACAAAAACGCGGCTAAAAAAGCACAAACTGCCGTTGCGGATTCGGCCTCCGAAACACCTGCCGACACTTTAGATGAGGCAGACCTCAGGATCAAGGCTGACAAACAATTTGCAGTTTATACAAAACGTCCAAAAGGCGGTAAAGATCGCAGGCCGAAACTTTGCATCAACCTTGTTTCGCCGGATACCACGCTTAACCATTGCATTAACGATACCACCTGCAGAAATCCCGAAGTATTTAAAAAGCTGTTCGAAAAAAAGGATGGCGATACCACTTATGTGCTGGTTTTCGCAGATGCCTTTACTAAGGTTCCCGATATGGTGGAATGTGCTGCTGGAAAAGAAACCAAACTTTTTTTCGTGCGATGGAACACCAAAACAAACAAAGCCATCTGGAAAACACGTACCATCTCTTCCTGTCTTAAAGGCATTACCAACATGACCGCTTTCTCCATTGCTGACTGGGATGCCAGCGAAGTACTCACCGTTAACTATTACCGCGGTGGCACCAATTTTATTGAAATGAAATTTGATCCCGCCAATTACAAACTCGGGTTTCAGACTGCAGGCGCCAGCAAGGAAGGCGAATAAGTCCCATTTCCCCCTTTCAAAAAAAATAGGCATATTTAGCCTGTTTGAACAACGGGCTAAAAATACTTTTATCACCCCTGGCTGTTTTGTATGGTGCGGCAACACTTTTCCGCAACCGGCTGTACGACTGGCGCATCCTCCGCGAAAAAAAATTCGACATTCACACCATTGGAGTTGGTAATCTTTCTGTGGGTGGCGCCGGCAAAACACCACTTGTTGAATACCTGCTGCGATTGCTGCTGAAAGAAAA
>CAZFCR010000240.1:0-5724 GCA_964517305.1 uncultured Akkermansia sp. | reverse complement strand
GTTCGGTGGGTTTTTTGGGTTATGATGATTATACCCAGCTTATTGAATCCCTCAATCTGCAGTTGGGTCTTGCTTTTGTTATTCCCGGACAATCAGGTAAAGAAAAATCGCCGTAAAAAATGAATACAAGGCCTCACCTGTTTCAATCTGTTTTGCGTACTCCGCTTCATTCAACGTGTATCAGATGGACCGACAGGGAAGCCTCTGACAAAAAATCATTTCAAACCGATATTGCATTTTATTTTTATAATACCCGTTATGGCGAGGTACTGATGGCTTCAACAGGCCTGGGTTTGTGTTGGCTCGCCTTTATCGGCAACAGGGAAGAGGCAGTAAAGGAACTGGCCGCGCAATACCCTTTGGCTTCATTTGTGCAAGCGAAGGGTCACGGACAGGAGGAAGCCTTGATGTTGATCAATGAGGACAAAGTTTTAAGCACACCCATTGTGGTTCACGTTGGCGCCACTGATTTTCAGTTGGAGGTCTGGCAACATCTTTTGCAGATTCCTTCGGGCTGCACGCTGAATTATGGTGACCTGGCTCTTGCGCTGGGCAAACCCGGCGCTGCGAGGGCGGTGGGAACTGCTGTGGGAAGCAATCCTCTGGCATACGTTATTCCCTGTCACCGCGTGGTTCGTAACAACGGCGCACCGGGCGGCTACCGCTGGGGACTGGACCTCAAACGAAAAATCCTTGACTTCGAACTGAACGCTCAGCCCGAATAAATCAAACGGCTCACACAGCGACGCGTTTGTTTCAGCCAGAAGCCAAACAAAGTCTTGATTTTATTTTTCAATTGGAGGTTTGTTTAATGTGAGATCACCTTATTTTTTAAGCTGAAGTTTTATCCGAGGTAAGTTTTCAGAATTTTGTTTTTGGAGGTATGCCTCAGCCTTCTGATCGCTTTTTCTTTTATTTGCCTTACACGCTCACGTGTCAGATCATACTTTTCACCGATTTCCTCAAGTGAGTAGGGGTGATTGTGTCCGATGCCGTAAAACAACGAAACAATGTCTTTTTCTTTGTCGCTGAGTGTATCCAGACTCCGTTTAATTTCAATGTTCAGCGATGTAAGTGCAAGAAACCCGTCGGGCTGGCTTGCATTGGGATCAGCGATGATGTCGTTAAAACAAAGTTCTGATCCGCCTGAAAGTGGCGCATCGGTTGAAAGGTGCCACTGAGAAACCGAAAGGGTAATGCCGATTTCCTGTTCCGAAATATCCATCACTTCCGACAGTTCTGATATCGTGGGCTGGCGCTCAAGCGTTTGTTCGAGTGCCGACTGTGCTTTTTTAATTCTGTTGATGGCGCCGACTTTGTTTAATGGCAGTCTGATAACGCGTGATTGTTCTGATACGGCCTGGATAATGCCCTGCCTGATCCACCACACGGCGTAAGAAATAAATTTAAATCCCCGCGTTTCATCGAAGCGCCTTGCTGCTTTTATCAGCCCCATGTTCCCTTCGTTGATCAGGTCGGGCAAACTGAGTCCCTGGTTCTGGTACTGTTTTGCAACCGATACCACAAAGCGCAGGTTGGCAATGGTGAGTTTTTCAAGGGCCATCTCATCACCTTCTCTTATTTTTTTTGCCAGTATGATCTCCTCCTCGCTTGTGATCAGTTCGTGTTTACCAATCTCGGTAAGGTATTTATCGAGGGAGGCGCTTTCGCGGTTGGTGATGGATTTTGATATTTTTAGTTGTCTCATCTGGCTGTTTATTTTATCTTAACTGAATGATGTAAGCGATTCTGTATTTTTCACCGGCAAAACTGCTTGCGTATTGACGGTGTATTTGTTCTTTGAGCTGATGATGACAGTCATCTTCTTCGGAGAGATGGTTGAGTTCGCCCAGTTTACAGTCTACCGCGCTGTTCAGTTCCGCGTTCAATGGGTAATCTTTCAACACACCCCCGTCGTACTCGATGTAGTCACCAACCAATATCACACTGTAGCTGTGATCCAGCTCCGTGCGCGACGCATTCAGTTTGCGCAATTCGCGTGTTTTTTCCGACAAGGCATTCTGAATTTTTTTGATCTGGAGGTTCTGGTTGTTCTCGTAACCCAGACGTTTTTTTTCCGATAAGAGTGTATTGATCTCCAGCCAGATCTTGTCTACCTTTTTTTGGATCTCTTTTATCTTTTCTTCTTCAGCCATTTCAGAACGGAACAACATTCAGATAATAGTGAAGTAGCGTTCCTGAGGACCGGCATGGGGAAAAAAATTGCTGTTGAGGATAGATCAAAGTTTCCATGGTTTAAATGTTTGCAGACCATACAAGGAAACTTAAATTATTGAGCTATTGTTTCTGGTACAATATAAATTTAGCTATATGCTTTGCCTTGTGAAGTTACGTTATTTAATCGGGTAATCCTAATTGTATTCGTTTGCGGGCACACTTATTGTTTCATGGGTGAACCAGCAACACAGGTACAGGACTGTAAAACACAATGTCGTTGCTCACGCTGTGATGAAACAGCCGCTCAAAAAAAGTGTATTTTTTAGGTTCTACGGCAACCATATCTACATCGTGGTCTTTTAAAAAATTAAGGATGGCTTCGGTTGCTTTTTTTTCGTGGATGAGATAGGTTTTGTTGATCACGCTGCGATGTTGGTGTTCAAAATAACTATCGTGCTCCGGTAAGCCACCTTGTTTGTCTTGCGGCACTACGTGAACAAGGTTCACCTGGCAGGCCAGCGCTTTGGCAATTTCCTCCACCTTTAAAAATCCGGGTTCAAGCTGCACCTCCGATTCGTATTCACATGCAAAAGCGATGGTGTGTGGTTTTTTAAATGTGCTTTCCGGAGGGATCACCAGTACGGGACAGGCCGCCTTTTTCCCAACACTCACTGCCGAACTGCCAACAAGCGTCTTCATCAGTTTATTGCCATGACCACTGATGCCCATCACAATCAGGTCAACCTGGTGTTCATGTGTGTATTTTTCCATTTCCTGACTGAATTCACCCGTTTCAGTAAAACAGCTGATCTCACCGGTAAAATTACGCTCCATGATGATCTTCAGTCTCAGATTGTTTAAGGCGTCCATGCTATCCTTGTCAGCGTCCTGGTAGGTATAGGCCGAAAGACCCACCTCAGGCGAAGCCACCGGAAACTGGTTAATGTGCACAAGAACCAGGTCGGAGCCCAGCAGGCTTGCAAGGTCAAGGGCGTAATTCATGGCGTGTTCTGAACTGTCAGAAAAATCGCAGGGGATGAGTATTTTTTTCATGCCTTTGGGGTTTACAGTTTTGATCAAGCAATTTGAATACCAAATGTAACATTATCGTCAGATAAATAGAATGCCGTTGTGGTTGAGGACTCTTTAATTTAAACCGGAGTTTTTCGTGTTTACGCAATTCTTATATCTTTGGCCTCAGGTTTATGGAAGAGAAAAAGTTTGTTGAAATTGAGAAGGTTCTGAAGGATAAAGCACCGGGTTTATACAAGTGGTTACCCAGGTTCGGGCTTAACTGGCTGAAACGCACCCTTCACGAAGATGACATCAACAGAGCCATGTCTACTCTGAAGGACTATAAAGGACTTGATTTTAATACGCGGGCGCTTGATTTTGTTGGGGCCAGTGTTTTTTCAGTGAACGCAGAATTAATCCCAACCACCGGCAATGTCACGGTTGCAGCCAATCATCCCCTGGGCGGGCTCGACGGAATGGCGCTCATCAAAGCCGTTGGGGATGTCCGTCCTGACGTTCATTTTTTTGTGAACGATATCCTTAAAAATCTCACCAATTACGGCGATGTTTTTATCGCGGTGAATAAAGTAGGGGCTTCCTCGGCAGGTTCGTTGCGTACTATGGAAGAAATATTCAGGGAAGGTGGCGCTGTTCTTATTTTTCCTGCAGGCCTTGTTTCACGTAAAATTGGTGGTAAGGTGCGTGATCTGAGCTGGAAAAAAAGTTTTGTTACACAGGCCATCGATCACAAACGGATCGTTCAGCCGGTTTTTATTGAAGGTTCCAACTCGCGGTTTTTCTACAATTTTGCGAGGTGGCGCAAAAAACTCGGCATCAAGGCCAACATCGAAATGCTTTTTCTTCCCGATGAAATGTTCAGAGCCGACAAAAAAGACATCCGCATTCATTTCAGTAAACCGTTCAGCTACAAAGTGCTGGATGGCAGCCGTTCGCACAAACAGTGGGCCGATCTCATTTACAAGTTCATCTATTCACCCGAATTTATGAAAGGGATCAGTTTCGAAGAGTACATTAAGATCGAACATTAAACTCAGCCTCTTTTGTATACCTCTTTTTCGGGGTTTTTGTTGTGAGCCAATAAAAATTGGTGGCGCGTCTTAATCGTCACACCAGATGGCGGAGCCCTTCAAGATAGATTTTTACTATACTTCTTTTGGTTTCTTTTACCATCAGCTTTTCGATCCTGGGTTTCAGACTTTTATTCAGGGCTGTTTTCAGTTGTAAGATGGCCGAGAGGGCTTTGGCAACGCTCCAGCGCACCACGGTGCTTTCATCATTGCTATTGGCAAGAAGTTTTTTTACCGCTGCCGCGTTTTTATGAGGATAATAAACAACGAGCCTGCTGATGATTTTGGCAGCCTCCCATTTTACGCGATTGCCTTTGTTGTCAAGACAGGTTAAAGCAAAATCAAAAACCTTTTCACTGCAACTATCAGGCTGTTGGCGTGTCACAATTTCCAGCGCTTCCATACAGATGGCTTTTACGCTGTCCTTGCTGTTTCCGGCCAGCGTTATTAATTCGTCCTGACTGACATGATCGTTTAAAATGGCGGATGCGAGTCGAACAGATTTTTCTTTAGCCTTGATAGTTTTGTTGGAAAGCAGACTGCTCAGGTTCATTTTATTTTTTCGCAGAAATAGATCATCTCGCCGGCGGGTAAACGGTAACGCTCAACAAGATCTTCGCCTAAGGTATTTACAAAATCATCTACCGTTACCTTAAATCCGGCATTGGCGAGTTTGTCCTTGTAATCAAGACCAAAGAGACGTACATGGTCTTTTTGCCAGAAATGAAGTTCACGTTGTTCGGGACTTGTAATGCTTTTATCTTCGTAAGTAACAGTTCGCGTGGTATCAAGCGGCACCTGAAAAATTCCCCATCCGCCGGGTTTCATCATCCGGTAGAGTTCGCGCATGCACTGATCTGCGTCTTCAACGTGTTCAAGAACATGGTTACAGAGAATCACATCAAAACTGTTGTCGCCAAAGGGGGCTTTGTGAAGGTCAAAATGCACATCCGCAATCGGACTGTTGTAATCGCCTGTAGTGTAGGCCAGGTTGCTCTGCGCTTTGAATATTTTGTAAAAACACTGTTCAGGAGCAATGTGCAGCATTTTGTGTGGCTTTGAAAAAAAGTTGGTTTTTTGTTTAAGATATAACCACAACAAACGGTGCCGTTCAAGAGAAAGGCTGCCGGGACAAAGTACATTTTTTCTTTTCGCTCTTCCACCATAACCGTAAGGTAAAAATTTACGGTAGGTTTTTCCGGTGATCGGGTCCTCATGTTTGTGTCCGTAATAAACCAGCGGAGCAATTTTGCTGAACCAGAGACTCATCTGAATTAAGATGGGGCGGGGGATGGTGCGTAAAAGAAAATGAAACATATCGGCCTTTAAAATACAAAGTTATCAAATTAAATAAATAGGTCTTCTTAAAAATCCCTCGGACGGAAAGGAGAAGTTGTGTTTTGTACTAAACAAAAAAGCCCCCCGTGTCCGGAGGGCTTTTTTC
>CAZFCR010000239.1:0-5748 GCA_964517305.1 uncultured Akkermansia sp. | reverse complement strand
TGATGAAATAATTAAACTATTTAAACCTTATACCAAGAAAACAGCGCCGAGCGCAAAACGTGATCTCGACAAGACAGGGAAGGGTATTCAAATATTTCCAGTCGACAGGGCAAAATTCTATATGGTGGATATTACGTGTGAATATCACGAAACGGCGAAGCGGTATGAGCTTACAATTTTGATGTTTGAAAATAACTGGTGGAAATAGCGAACACTTTAAGCTTTCGTATCAGTAGAAGATTTTTGTCTATATTCAGTATATTTTTCAATAATCTCTTGATGAGAAATTTGATTACCCCCTTGCGCCATTTTAATAGGTTCACTTTTATTAGAGTAATAATATCCATCGACGTGATAGTTGCTTTGCAAAAACTCCAACAAGTCTCCTATTTCTTCTTTTTCCATAATCAAATGTACGCAAAAACCGGGTCTTTTGTTTAGATTAATTGGTTTCTGATGGGCTTGCATGCGCACACTAGATATAACAGCAAACTGGCGCCACCGCGGACAAAAGACAGCTTACGTGCATGCAGAAGCAATTTTAATTTGGTGCGCTTCGCGCGGGACATAGTTTTGCTTTTACGTAATATATTTTAACTTCACGGTGGACATGCGAACTTGTTGCAACCGGGGGCTCTGGAGACTGGCCCGGCAGCAGTGCGCAAAAGGTTCGCGAGCATTGCACCCGACATATGGATAGACTTATAAAAATAATATTCTTTTTGACTGCATTAACGCCACTGATCTACACCGGACAGAATCCGTTCTCCATTTACAATATATCGCGCCCTGCTAAAGTGAAGACTTTGAAAGCAAAGCGACTTTATACAATTAAGACTTCCGACACTACATTTTTTTACAGACGACTCATTGCGTTCACAGATTCCTCTATAGTCACGACCAAACGAGTTAAGGCACAGGATTCCATAATGCGGATTACCCGATACCCGAACCCTAGCTCAAACGATACTAATTATTTTAGGGTCTGGAAAGAAGATACATTTCATATTGCATTCCGTGACATAGAATACTTAGAAAGAGATTTGTTTACAAGTCGGAATTGGCTTGAACCATTCAGTTACTTCGCAATTGGCGGAGTGCTCGCCGTTGCAGTAAGCCCAATTGTTGCGATAGCAGAAGGGCCTCAGGATGGACTTCTGTCCTTGAAAATTGGTGGTGCCTTTCTAGGAGTTACCGCCCCAATCATTTTTATCGGGACACGTAAAATTAAATATGACATGCGGACAAAGTGGCGCTTTAATCGGAGTTAGCAACGACCCGGTAAATTAACGCACAGCCGCCAGGCAGGACAACATCAATTAAACAAACGCCGTAGAAAATTCTGGAATTTAAGTATTAATTGTGGGAATATTTCTAATTTAGCATCACACACGCACCCGAAATAAAAGAATAAGATCAGGAGATTTGGAAAGGGGAGTATAAGTGCTTACAAACATTTGTAAATGCGGTTTGTCGCTTGTAAATGGGTGTAGGTGTTTAAAAACGGGAAAGGTGCGGGTAGTATTAAGTTATGTGTAATGCCTTCGACATTAATCTAAATGAATAGAATATTGCACATACTGGCTATATTGACACTGTTCAATACCATTTCACGTTCACAAATCATGAACATACGTGATAATAACTTCTACTTAGACCCAAAGGTGATCAGAGAAAATCAATTCAAAATAGTTGAGTTTTATGTGCAAGAATTTTTCTTTATAACAACTAACCCATCAATCGGACCTGTGCGAAAGGTTTATGACAGATATCGACTTCGCTTATATATAAATTCAGAGGGATTTCCTGATTCTATTTACTATTTCAGCGAGGCTAGAAAAAAAAGTAGGAAATGGGTAAAAGATTGGCTTTACCACTATTATAGATTTCTTCCAGACAGTCTAAAAGAGATTGGGGCATCCAAAACTGAGTATAATAGCAAAGGGTTACTTGCAAGATCTGAACTGAAAAGTGAGTCTTATCATTCTTGTTGTAACCCTTATATCAGTATCGACAAATACTTTTACAATGAAAGGGGACAGATTTTGTCACTTGAAATAATTCAGAAGAATTCGACCCCAACAATTGTTGCTGACTCAACGAGATTTGAATTTGATTACAGACCGGATATTCAAGAAGTGAAAAAGTTCAGCTTATATGAAAAACACAATTCAAGACTTATTTGTTTTAATAAAAATGACGTCATTGAACAAATAGTGGTAATCGATGCACGTGTGAATGATATATCACTTAAAGTCGATGTGATTTATGGAAAGTAACGGCACTACACATAACAGCGCACAATGCCGCCAGCCGGACAGCATTCCTTATGCGCCGCCTGTTTACTAAAACGGTGCGCTTCGCGCAGGACATTTTTGGCGGCGGCGCGTTGATTTATTTTAGCATCTGGACAATTTTCGTAAATTTAATATTCCGGAGGCTTCTTCGTAAACGGCCGGCGGCAGTGCGCAGAACGTTACCAGCAACCCTAAAAGACCGACACGACCGACAATAAACGAAGGACAAAAATGCCAACCCTTCGCAAAATTAAAAGAGGTGTTTTGCCAACACACTTCCCGACACAAAAACACCACATTTAATTTTGCCCACCAGCACCCAAAGCCCACCCACCACCCGTCAAGTGGACAGTTGAAATAAATGTTAATAATTATTGGTTAAAAAAATTGTCGTGGCGAAATTTAGCTATAAATTTGGACAAAACTTGTCAAAGCATAAAATGTCCAAGATAAATTACACCTCGTTCGGAGAATACATCAAGCAATTAAGGGAGGACAAACATCTTCCTTTAAGAAAAATTGCTGCTGAACTTGACATTGACACTTCAACTCTGAGTAAAATAGAGAAGAACGAAAGAAATGCCAGTGAACAAATAATTGAACGACTTTCTGAAATATTTGAAATTGACAAGGGAGAATTGAAAGTTCGTTACTTAAGTGATAAAATCACATACCAACTTTTACAGGAAGAAGATGGGATTGAAATCTTGAAAGTTGCCGAACAAAAAATTAAATACCATAAGAAAAATGATAAGCACTAAAACAATTCAATACAAGTTGCCGAAAGAATCTTTAATGCTTGTCCAAGAACCGCAGATAAGATTATTTGAGGAAGAGTTTAAAATATCTACCAAAAAAGAGTTTATCGGAATAGACTTCAATCAGCGTGGTTATACCGTCAACGATAAAGTTGATTTGATAATTGACAGTAAAATCCAAACAATTGGATTCTTTTCAGGTGCTGGCGGTCTTGATATTGGTTCTCAACTTGCAGGAGCAAAAGTGATTTCTAGTTTAGACTTTGACAGAGATAGTGTGGCAACTATGAAAGCAAACAAATATTTCGCCCACGCTACTCACTTTCACAAGGACATTAAAGAAATGTATGCCAAGGATTATAAAAAAATATTAAAGGCAAATAACCCTGAAAAATTAATCCTTGTTGGTGGTCCTCCTTGTCAACCATTTTCAAAGGCAGGTTATTGGGTGACACATAAAAATAGACTTGGAAGCGAAGACCCAAGAAATATGATTGGGCAATACTTAAGAATAGTTGAAGAACTTCAGCCAGACGGATTCTTGCTTGAAAATGTAGAAAGCCTTTTGCATCCAAAAAACGCACAAGCGGTAACAGACTTAAAAGAAGCAATAGATAAGTTAGGATATAAATTCATTGTTTATCGTGCTGACGCTTTAGATTTTGGTGTGCCACAAAAAAGAAAAAGAGTATTCTTTATTGCTTCAAGAAAAGGCGTTGTGGGAGAACCAATAAAAACTCACGGTGATGAATTAGAAATATTAGTAAATAAAAATTTATTGCCACACGAAAGAGTTATTGATTGGATTGGAAAGTTTGATTCAGATAAATACTTTGAAGCAGAAGAATTAACTACAGGAAAGACCTATGATGAAGAATTAAAGCAAATACCACCCGGACAAAATTATTTTGCTTTAACTGAAAGAAGCGGGCATCCAAATCCAAAGTTTGAAGCAAATAAGCGATTTTGGAATTTCCTCTTAAAACTCCATCCAAATCAACCATCTTGGACTATTGCTGCTCAACCCGGCCCTTGGGTTGGTCCGTTTCATTGGAATAATAGAAGATTAAGAGTTCCTGAAAGTGCGGCTATCCAAACATTCCCTGAAGACTACTATTTTGTAGGGACTAGACGTTCAATACAAAAACAAATTGGCAACGCTGTGCCATCCCTTTTAGGCAAAGCAATCGTTAAACATTTAATTTCTAATATTTAATGAAGCCAAAAATTGTAAGTGTATTTTCAGGAGTTGGTGGTATTGATTTCGGATTTGAAAAAGCGGGATTTGAAACAGTTTTTGTATCTGATATTTGGAATAAAGCGTGCGAATCATTGAAAGCCAATTTTCCAAATTCAGAGATTGTTTGTGACACAATTGAGAATGTTGATTTTAAAAAAATTAAAAAGAAGCACAAAGTCATTGATGGTTTAGTAGGAGGTCCTCCTTGTCCTCCATTCTCAAAATCTCGATTTTATCGTAAAGAAAAAGAAAGAGGTATTGATGATGAAGATGGTTTTATGACAGTTTCAAATTACTTTAGAGCAGTTGAAGAATTGAATCCAAAGTTTTTCTTTTTTGAAAATGTCCACGGTTTTGTTTTTAAACCACATCAGACAGCTTTAGAATTAGTCGAAAAAGAAAGTGAAAGACTCGGCTATAAAATATTTCACAATATTCTAAATGCTGCTGACTTCGGTGTTCCTCAAACAAGACAACGTTTTATTTGCATTGGTGTAAAGAAAACAATGGAGGATTTCAAATTTCCTAAGCAAACGCATTCTGACCCAGCAAAACCAATAAAAGGAACAAAACCGTGGGTTACTTGTGGCGATATTTTAAATGATATTGATTTTGACTCTCCAGAGGACAGTAAAATGTTGGCAGGCTCAAAACATAAAGACCTTTTAAAATTAGTTCCACCAGGGGACAATTATTTATTTTTCACAAAAGAGAGAAACCATCCGAAACCCGTTTTCAAATGGCGTTCAAGATATTGGTCTTTTTTATTAAAACTGTCACCTGAAAGACCTTCTTGGACAATTCAAGCCAGCCACTCAAATAATATGGGGCCATTTCATTGGAAAAATAGATTCTTAAGAATTGAAGAGATAAAAAGAATTCAGTCCTTTGAAGACAAGCATATTTTCTTAGGTTCATACAAAGAGCAATGGAGACAGATTGGTAATGCTGTTCCGCCTTTATTAGCTTATCGAATCGCTAACGAAATTAAAAAACAATATTTTAAATAATGAGCGTAAGAAACACTATAATTTTAAACCATTCGGATTTAAAGTATTTGCTGATTGATAGTTTGCGTTTGTATTCAGACAACGTAGTATTCATTGACGGAAACAATCCATACCGTTTTTCAATTAACAAAAAGACGTTTTATGTTTTAATCAAGAATGTTCACGAATCAGGAGACGGTAGAGGAAATCAAGATGAATGCAGAATTCAGGTTGCTAAGACAGGAAATTTTAATGAAGCATTGAATTCAAGAACAGATGTAATTGTTCTTGGATATTTCGCAGATGAAAAAGTTTTCACTGCTTGGAATCCATACTTAATGAGAGACCGTTTTAATCAAAAACAAACTATCTCTTTGTATTCAAGATTTTCAGTTCAAAGACAAGCAGCTGTAAATAAAATAGCCACATATCGTGACACTAATGGTCAATCAGTAATCAGTTTT
>CAZFCR010000238.1:0-5750 GCA_964517305.1 uncultured Akkermansia sp. | reverse complement strand
CCCATCCATTTATAGATGCGTTGTGAGGTTCGCAAACAAGTGTTTCCTGGCCAATGGGTTTCTGCTTCCCAATAACGAGCAGGTATAATGGTTTTACTCATGATACATCTGTAGGCCATTTCCATGAACGTCGGAAGTGACACTCGCAGATGTGAGAAGGGGGTGTCTGCAAGTGGATAGATTTGATAATTACACTGCGAACACTGATAGCAGGGTCGATTCCGCACAGGCTTGAAGGTGTTAATTGATGCACTACAGTGTATGTTAGGACAGCTGGGGTCACGATCTTTACGCGTTCGTTGTACAACGAAAAAATGTAGTATTACTGCGGTGCTACACATTAGATTTCGGAACCAGATAAGTGTTCCTCTCTTGATTTTTTCCATGATTTGCTTTTTTTTTAATTGTTATTCTTGCGAAATCCAGACAAGAGCCTTATCTTTGAACCGTAAAGGCGTCCGTCAAGGATATTTTTACAAAAGGTGCCCTACTGAACCCGCAAGGATGTTCAGCAGTTTTCGAAGGCTGAGTGGCAGAATGAGTTTGAGAAGTGACCGCCTCCACGCGGTCATTTTTCATTTCTTCACCATTCTGATTGAGTATTTAGTGTTAAGCGACTTTTCTGATTTTCACCTCCTTCCTTTCAAGCCCATTAAATATTACATGATTCCGTTTTCCGTCAGTAAATGAGAACAGGGGCTGATCGTGCTCTGGTTTGATCCCAATTACTGTCTCCCCGTCCCAAAGCACCCAAGTGCGAGGCAGGTAGAATTTTGTTTTGGTGCTTGAAAATTTTGCAGATACCAACTTCCCTTCCTTTACCGCTCGAAGCACTTCTTTCCGGATTTCTATTGCATCCGTTCCCATTTGTTGCGTTGCAAACTGTTGGAGCTCCTGAGTCCTATATGCAGTTTGATGAACTTCGTGATATTTTTCAAGTAATTTCAGGAAGCGAATATAAAATCCACGCTCTTTAGGTTTCTGTGAAGGTTTACCTTCAGTTCTCTTTATACGTGAGGCTTTTTTCGTGCCGGTACCAAAATTCATGTGAGCCTGCATTCTATTTTCGAGTGCAACTTCCTTGTAGATGAGATCATCAAATTCCTGTATTTCCAGTTTGTGTCGCTCGATCCGTTGCGAGCGTGCGTCCTTTAGACTCATCTGATTCTGCCGGGACCTTTCCACCGCTTTTCGTGCTATTTCAGTTATTTGGTCGTCGGCTTCAGTACGCCATGAAGGTACAGGGGGAGGGTTTAACTGGACTTCACTCGATCCTTGATCGGAGAAGTCACTTTTTTGTTTTTTATCTTCCATTTGGTATTTTTTTCAATTTTCATTTGTAAAATCCAGACGACTATCGTACCTTTGGAAGCATAAAAGCTCCATGACCCTGCTGAAATGCATGGGTGGTTTGATTGAAGTCTGACTGTGAGTGAGAATACTAATGGATGACCGGTTCCCGCCGGTCATTCGCTTTTTCAGGCAATACCTCTTGTATCTTCTCAAATATTATTTCTCTTTTGGTTCCTTTACCTCCTTTTTTGCTTTTGGGCCAATTCCGTTGAATTCCAAGTCTTCAAACGGAACGCCCCGCAAACTGTCAACGTTATGATCGTCCTTGATCGCCAGAACCTTCCCGTCTTTTATATCGAGAAAACTATGCGGACAATAATGCTTAAATCGTCTGTCTCTAATCCCTATCGAAGCCAGGCGAAGTTCCTTTACAGACCTATGGATGTTCTTACTAATATCCCGATTCGTGTACTGGCCGAATTCTCCGCCTTTTTTTTGAAAGAAAGAGCCCACCTCGTCAATTTGATAGACACGACCGATCTGAGTATGAAAGGCGTTCAACAGGTCTAAAAATCTTTGGAGTTTCTTTTGTGGTCTTTTAGAAGCAGTTGACCCATCCACGATAGGTTCGGACGAATTTGGACTCGTTGCATTAATAGCCTCAACTATCCTCTGCTTATTAGATATCTCTGCCTCTAATTCCACGTTTGCTTTTTCTGTGTCTTTTATAATCTGTTTGTTTTCAGATACTTGTTTGCGGAGAGATTCAATATCCTCAATGAGCTTTAGTCGGAACTCTTCCTCTGTTTTTTTCATTACGTAGGGCAAAATTACGATTTTACTTTCGAATGTACAATAGATTGACCAATGTCTAAGGCTCCCGCTGGTCTAATATACTGGAAACCACGGCGAAACTTTTTGAAAGTTGGACACGAGTATTATTGTGAACCCAGAAAGCTATTCGGTGTCCAAGCGTCTGCGTGAAGTTTAAATTTCAAGCGGGATAAGGGATATAGCCTGTAATAGGGTTGAAACTCCAGAGGAATTCTGTTGGGCCAATGAGTTTAATGTATTCGATAAGAGGTGTTAATGGTTTATCATAAATCTGGAACCCAAGCCAAAATTTAACAATTAGTGCAAATCTGTTAAGAACTCGCCCAAAGCTAAGCCAAATTCGTCGCAGATTGTTTTAAGGCGTAGCACGGAAAGGTTATGACGACCGTTCTCCAAACGTGACAAATTCGTGAACTCCATGTCTATCTTGTCCGCAAACGCCTTTTGGGACAAACCTTGGCTCTTGCGAAGCTCTTTGATCCGCGCCCCAATCTTGCGGAGGAACTCGTCATTCTTTTTGCTTCTCTTGTTATCATTCATAGCCCGGTTACACCCAAGGCCGAAATAAAACGACGAAAACGATTTACACGGTTATCATAAATAGCAAATTCAGAATATTATTTTTAAGTTTGGTCCAAAATCATCCGTATGAAGAAATTTATTTTACCTGCGATAATTCTCATTCAAGCTATTATAGTGCTTTGGGAGACCAATGGTGGAGTTGGTACCATGACTCTCTTGCTAATCCTTACCATAGCGGGTGCCGCCATTTTTGCTTTTCTCGCCGGTATTTTTTCTCCTACTTCTTTTGCCAAGAGACTACAGGTCTGCTTGGTGGTTCTACTATCTTTTGGGGTATTGGGAGGCTTGCTAGGGGACCCAAAAGTAAGTCAAGGACACACCGCAACTTTAAAAACATGCGCGTATTGCGGAAAGTCATTTTCAGGTTTAGGATATTATCACATCGGAACTGCGTGCGAACAGGAGTCAGGAAATGGCTGGGAAGGTAATCACTGTAGCATGAGATGCTGCAATGAAGATTGGAATAATAACGGAATCAACAGTAAATAAATATGAATATAGCTAAACAGATAGCCTATTTTGCCTTTGCCTCATTTGCCTCATGCGGCCCGTCGGAAGCTGAACTACAAAAGACCGAAGCAGAGAATGCAAAAAGGAAGCACGACTCAGTGGAAACACACATTCTGCGAATAAACCGCCTTATCATAAAAGAGGCTTCTGATCTCAAGGCGACCCTTGATGTAATCGATACGACACACCTGTCAATGAAGACCGGGTCTAAAGACGTACCTAATGGAGAGATATGGATGTTTCACGAATGTTGGGAGAATCCTCAACTAGCTAATCAGCCGGCCGACGTGGAAACCTTTGATTGTCCGCGGGTTTTGAATAACGATAACCGCGAGTTTTTCCCCAATCTTGTTCTGAATGGAAACTGTACTTTCTTACTTCTGACTCCGCAGGTGCATAATCATTCCACCTTCACTACTGGAAGATATTCTGTAGGAAATGATATCGAATTGCGATACATTGCAGGCGGCGCGACGATCGCGGTACCCTCCTACTATACGTTTTACGATTATACCATCATCTGTTATAAACCTGACGATAAACTTCTTGAATCGCTCAAAAGCCACATCTCGGAAGCATTGTCATGGAAACGAGATCCATATCTGATAAAGAACTTTTCCAACTACTTTTTCGACTATGACGACGTACAAAATTCGCTCATGGCAATTCTTAACACTAGCTCCTTTCATAAGTACGAACACACTCCTTAACTCAAGTGGCGAAGAGGAAGAAAACCTGTTTAAAGTGCGGCAGACTTTTATTCGTCGGCCTTCCCGAAAAGGAATATCCATGGATATTGCGGAAGAGTTCTATTCTTTTGCTTTCAATTTTCGGGCTTGGCGGTGACCTTGCTTTTCAGAGGGGGCAGGTTGATGGGCTGATTGATCCGCTATGCAAAAACTGTCAGCAACATAAAGGTGATGTTATTCGATAACGATCTTTCGCGTTTCGATAGTTTCTCCGTGCTTCAGTCTGAAGATATAGAGTCCGCGTGCAAGTCCTCTAAGTTCGAATGTTTCTTCAAGGTTTTTCTCCTTACCGAAGTCCTTGTATAGTAATGTCCTGCCCGCAACATCTTGAACGACCATAGTAACGTTTTCCCCATTTGCATTAACGTACTTGAATGAAATTTGATGCTTTGATGGATTCGGGAATACGACGAAATGAGTTGCCGGCGCCCCCATATCAGGGACTGACACGAAATTATCATCATCTAACAGCTTTGCAGTAAATACACCGCCGTTAGTCTGAGTAATGGTTTGGCCCGCGAATTCAACAGTACCGCTCACCTCACCGCTTATCCAAATATCAGAACCCTCTATCGATATATCACGAACTGAGGCCTGACCGCTACCTGAACTGGTTAAAATAGATAATAACTTGCCCTGAGAATCGAATTTCGCAACAAACAGCCCCAAACCATTTGCATCCTGCCTTATTCCGGCAATATCAATGTAATTTTTGAATCCGCCGGCAAGAAAAAGATCACCTTCTTTATTACAGACCATTTCCATAAGATACCAGTCGCCCACTTCAATCTTTGTATTCCATAAGGCCTGTCCGGAGGTATCGAATTTTGTGATGAATGACGTATTTCCCATGTATGGCAGTTGGCCTGCCATTCCCAAAGAGTATACGTTTCCTGGCATGTCGGGTGTGCTGATCCAAGAGTCTGTCACTTTCGCCCACTTCCGAGTACCATTCGCAGTGTATTTGGATAAAAACATTCTCATACTTGGAATTGTTACCGTATCGCTGCCTTTTCCTAGAGTGTAGGGCCAGATCATTGCGGAATTTATGTACGTATCTTTTCCATTGCTCTTTGGACAATACATCGGGGCACCTTCACGATCTTTTGCCCAAAGCATTGAACCTGAAGTATCCATCGCACCGAGGTACATCTTATGATTTTCGGGATAGTTTGGCAAGTTGAATTTGTTATTACTCCAATCATAGGCACCTGTAGTCATAACTGTATTATCGGACCCGAATTTTTTGTTGAACCATAATGCGTATCCTTCCGTAGGCCGCTTAATCCACATTGGTGTTCCACTTGATTGAAATTTTAAAAATAGATCGCCGGGGCCATACTTAGTGCCTTCGATGAGTAAAGAGTCATTGCCGCAACCCACCACAACATACACGCAACCGGCATCATCCGTGGCGATTGACCTGATCACCGCCCCACCCAACCAAGTTTTCTCCCATTTTTTTACTCCTTGTTTATCATACTTCACGAAGTATAGGCCTTTGTTTTTCCAATAATTCAGAGCAAAGCAATTTCCTTGGGGATCGGCTACTACCTTGTTGTATCCTGAGAAGTGTGTTGGAAACGATTCGGTTCGGACCCATTCTACGGTTTGGGTGTACGATATTTTAGTTACAAGAATAAATAGTGTTAAAAGAAAATTTCGCATGTATATTCACTGCTATCTGAGTGCCATCACTTTACCTTGAGGGTTGTGAGGTAAATAACAGGCGTTCATCGGTGAATGGGGGATAACTATAGCCAAGGCTTCAGTGTGCCGATT
>CAZFCR010000237.1:0-5762 GCA_964517305.1 uncultured Akkermansia sp. | reverse complement strand
GCGCTGAGTAACATCAGAACAGGTTTTATTCTTAACAGGCTCGGATATAACCTCATCCAGCGTGATGCCGGCCTTGACGGAAAAGTGCGTGAAAAGATAAACGTACAGGGGGCTACAGAAACGGCTCAGGCTTTTTTTCAATGGAATTACAAGATCACACCAAAACTTACCAGCAATGTTGGACTGCATTATTATCACCTGATGCTCAACAACACCAACTCGCCGGAGCCGCGCGCTTCATTGAAGTATGAACTCAGCAATAAAAATGTGTTTACCATGGGATACGGCCTGCACAGCCAGCTTCAGCCGATTGGTGTTTATTTTGCGCGCAGACCCGGTGCTGACGA
Organism: uncultured Akkermansia sp.; assembly: GCA_964517305.1. GTDB lineage: Bacteria > Bacteroidota > Bacteroidia > B-17B0 > Aurantibacillaceae > Aurantibacillus. The sequence continues at coordinate 5,415 of CAZFCR010000237.1, read as the reverse complement.
TAGTTTTACAACACCCAACCGTAACTTGGGTTTAAGTAAAGCGCATCACCTGGTTTTAGGTTATGATCGCATCATCAACAGTTATTCGCACATCAAAACCGAAGTGTATTATCAGCACCTGTTTAATATTCCTGTGAGCGCCGATCAAAACAGTACTTATTCGATCCTCAACGCGTTTGACGGTTATTACACCGATCAGCTCACGAATAAAGGTCTTGGAAAAAACATGGGACTTGAACTTACCTACGAACGTTTTCTTCACAAAGATCTTTATTACCTGCTTTCAACATCGCTTTATGATTCAAAATACCAGGCACCGAACGGCAACTGGTACAATACCAGGTTCAATACCAATTACGCAGTTACGTTTACTATTGGTAAAGAATGGACTTTTACCGGTAAAGGCAAAAACAGGGTACTGGGTGTGAACCTTAAATCCGTGTTGGTTGGTGGCTTCCGTTACACACCGATTGATCTGGAAGCTTCAATAGCAAACGGCGAAACACGTCTCAAAGATGATCAGACCTTTGCAGAACAGAATCCATATTATTACCGTCTTGATGCCAGAATCAGTCTGAAACGCAATTACAAAAAACTAACCAGTACCGTGGCGCTTGACCTGCAGAATGCCACCAACCGCAGGAATGTGGGCGGACAGTATTTTGATCAGAATACAGGTGAGATCAAATACTGGTACCAGGCGCCTTTGATTCCGGTATTGAGTTATAAACTCGAGTTCTAAACCAGGGCTTAGTTTTTCGAACAGATCTTTGTCGTTAACGCAGTTCCTTACAGGGGCTGCGTTTTTTAATTTAACGGGATCTGATTCGGTAAATAAATACTTCAATGCCGCTCCAGTAAGTTGTTTTTTCGCGCTGCAGTCCGTTTTTTTCGGCTACACGGCAGGAAGGAGCATTGCGGGTGTCAATGATAGAAATAACAGAATCAGACAAACGATTTGCAAAAGCGTAATCGATGAAACGTTTTGCCGCTTCTGGTGCAAAACCGAGACCACGGTAACGTGTAAGGATATGATAACCCACTTCTAATTCAGCAACACCATCTACTTCCTGAACCAATAAACCACACTGACCCACCAGTTGGCCACTCTGTTTGTCAATCAGTGCCTGCAAACCATAACGGTTTTCTGCGTATCTCTTTAACTGGCGGTTGATCCAGGTTTCCGAGGGGTCTTCGTGGCTTGCGAAAAAAGAAGAAGGGAAATATTGTGTAGAGACGGGATCCTTAAAAAATTCAGACCAGTCGCGCACATCGTTCCTGTTTACGAAACGGGTGATGAGTCTTTCGGATTCCAGGTTATCCTCGTATTGATACATTTTAAAATTTGGCCGTTCACCGTTTAATGGTGCGTTTCAGGAAATTTCCTCACCCACATCTAAAGTATAGATCCAGTATCTTTTTTCAAAACGGGGAGGGATTTCTTTCAGAATCCGGAAGCCCACCGATTCATAGATGCGGCGCGCAGCAGGCATTATCTCGGAGGTATGCAGCGCGATTGTTTTTTCTTTATTTTTTTTCGCTTCGTTGATGCACATGGCTGTGAGTGTTCTTGCAATGCCCTGGCCCTGATAAGCAGGATCAACGCCAACCAGGCGGATATAGGCCCAGTCGTTTTCAAAAATGTCCCAGGGATTTCCAGAGGGCGTAATAAAAGCCATGCCCACAATTTTTGTTCCGTCGGTACAAACAAAACCCTGTGCTTTACCAAGTAATTCTTCCCAGTTGCCGGTATTGCGCAGGTTGTTCATCATTTTTTCATTGTTGTCGTCGCCTATGGCTTCCCGGTAAACACCATAGGCAATAACGCCAAGATTGACCAATTGAGGGATGTCGTCATGACCAGCTGTGCGGTAATGGAGTGGGGTTTTATTCATTCAGTTTTATGTTACGTTGCAATTGTTTGTATGCAATAACGTAAAAAACGAAAGAGAACCCGTTTTATTATAATGGTGCTCAAACAAAGGCGCCTGAAACTTTTCAGAGCAGCACTGCGCCACCATTTAAACGTGAGTTGGATTTTAGCGGAAATGGAGTTTTTATTCAGTTATTACCACCTTTTCCACGCCATTGTAGATGCCATTAAAAACAAAATTAAACGAATAAACACCGGGCCTAAGACGCAGCCTGTCCGACAGATAGATGTTGTTTTTTCCAGCGTTCAGATTTTTAAAATAACGGTCATGCACAATTTTACCGGACATATCGGTCACGTACAATTCTCCATCACCAGCATAAGGGAGCTCGAGTCCGAGCGCCATATCAAGGTTCGCGGGATTGGGGTATACCGACATCCTCAGCGGATTACGTCCATCAACAGCCTTTAATCCGGTAACCGTACTTTTTACAAGCCATACTTCGTAAATGGTGCTGTGCGCATTTGTTACGTTTGACTGATTGGATGTGAAAGGACTGGTGACAGGGCTGTAAATACCACCATAAATGTGTCCGGCTAAAACAGAATCGCCAGTTACTTGAGAGATTTTCAGGATCTCGGATTTTGTATACGGTAAAAGATGGTTTGGAATAAATTCCGCACTCGCGCCCACAAGGGCCGGCATCTCCACCGGTAAAAGATGTTCCTGGAGGTTGCCATTGCTGTCTCTTGAAACACGACTGATGGTTTTTACAAACGGAACCGTGTTGTTTTGAGTCAAAACGTTATTTACAAAGGCATACTGGCTCATGCCACCGAAAAACAGCGAGTGCATCGTATTCGATGTGCTGTCGTAGAGAGCTGCTGTTGCGGAATGATAGTTGCTCAGGTATTGATTAAAAGCAGTTTGTGGAGTATGCCCGCTGCTTTTAATGTCAACAGGGTACAGGAAGGGCAGGTCGGCTCCGATCTGAAAAACACCTGACGACACGGTATAACCTTCTTCTCCGTTTGGAAAGATCTGTGGTACCAGATTATAATCTCTCCGGTGCAGATGAACCTGGTCGGTGACCATGGTGTAGCTGGAATAACTCAGCTGCGATCCGGAATTGTTCGTTTAAATTTTTTAATACCATTCACGTAGGTTTGGGTGTAAGTGGGATTGCCCATGGGGTTGTAACGGTCGTCAAAACGGTGTCCTCCCACAAGGTAATAGGTATCGCCGATTTTTCCGAGATGACCGCCATTTACAGCAAATTTCTGATCTGTGATTTGTTTAAAATAAGGTGAAACCGGGGTCGTGTTCATGATCGCATTGATAAGGCCGCTGACCGAAACCGCTGTTAGATTTGGAAAGGTGATGTGATCCTGCGACGTGCTGCTGTAACCATAGCCGCCAATCACATAAAGCGTGTCTTTATCCTGGTAAAAATTCATGTTGGTGGATTGCAGCTGTTCTCTGAGTCCCGTGGCGAGTGAATTAACCGAGGCGCTCCAGAACTGCAGGGTGTTCACATCAATGACGTAGAGATCGGTATTGTTGCTGGCTACGGGAAATGCATTAAAAGGCTGACGTGCGTGCAAACCATCTTTGCGGCCGCCCAGCACAAGCCACTTTCCACCCGATTGCGCATAAACATATGAATGCAGACCAGGAAGGTTGGCAAGAATAACAGGTTTCAGTTTCAAAGAATAGTTAAACGGAATCTGTTGCGCCATGGCCGATGCGGCAAAAAGCAGAGATATAAAATAAGCTGACAATTGTTTCATGGTGTTGGTTTAAGTATATAAACCTAAGCAAATCAATAAGCCTCAACGGTAACATTTGTCGCTTATATGAATGACTTTGCTCCGATAGCCCGTACCTGTCAAAAAAAATGTCACGGGTAAATGTTTACCTTTGTGTATGAAAATTGACAAGTACATTGGCCAGTCGGGCTACACCTCGCGCAGAAAAGCGTTCGACCTGATAGAGGAGCAGCGGGTGAAGGTAAACGGGAAGATCGCCACATTCAGCACAAAGATCAAAGAGGGTGACCAGGTGGAGATAGATGGAAAACTGCTGGAAGCAAAAACCTTTGTGCCTGTATATCTCGCTTATCACAAGCCGCGCGGCATTGTCTGCACAACCGAAAAAATTGCGGGTAACATCGTGGACGCCATCAATTATCCTGAACGCATCTACCCTGTAGGCAGGCTGGATAAGGAATCTGAAGGACTTATCCTGATGACCAATCACGGCGAAATGATCGATAAGATTGCCAACGCCGCGTTTGGGCATGAAAAAGAATACATCGTTACCTTAAACATGCCGGTGCGCAAACAGTTTCTCGAGGAAATACAGGAAGGCGTTACCATTTACGGAGAAGAAACCAAACCTTGTAAAGCCTGGATAGAACCGGGTACCAAGCGAATTTTCCGTATTGTGCTCACACAGGGACTTAACAGGCAGATCAGGAGAATGTGTAATTCTTATGATTATCAGGTTTTAAAACTAAAACGGCTGAGGGTAATGAACATCGAACTGGGCGCACTTAAACCCGGCGAGTTTCGTCATCTTTCGCAATCAGAACTGGATGAATTGTTTTCAGCATTGAAGAAGTAACATACAAGAACTTATCAGCAATGAAAAAAATCGCATTGATCACGGGCGCATCTTCCGGCATTGGCCTGGAAACAGCGCTGCTGATGAAAAAAGAAGGTTTTACAGTATATGCGTCGGCAAGACGGTCGGAGCGGATGCAGGTGCTGGCTGCACAGGGCATTCACCTCATTGAAATGGACCTCACCAGCGAGATCTCTGTTAAAGCTGGCGTCGAAATTCTGCTCAGCAGGGAAGGACGTGTTGACGTGCTGGTGAACAATGCCGGGTATGGTTCTTTCGGTTCGCTTGAAGAAGTGAGCATCGAAGAGGCGAAACGCCAGTTTGAAGTCAATGTTTTCGGACTCGCACGCCTTATACAGCTGGTGCTTCCGGGCATGCGGCAACAACGTTCGGGACGCATCATTAATATTTCATCCATGGGCGGACGTTTTGGCGAGCCCCACGGTGCCTGGTACCATGCCACCAAATTCGCGCTTGAAGGATTAAGCGACAGTCTGCGAATGGAATTAAAGCAGTTTAACATCGATGTGATCGTGATCCAGCCAGGCGCTATCGCCTCTGAGTGGAGCGACATCGCCGCCGGCAACCTGGTAAAAGTTTCGGGACAGGGACCTTACAAAGAACTCGCTTTAAAACACGCGGCGCTGCTGCGCGAAACTTACAAACGTGCGTCACCTCCATTGGTAATTGCCAGAACAATTCTGAAAGCAGCTACCGCTTCGCGGCCACGCACGCGTTACGCTGCCGGAGCAGGAGCCCGGTTGTTATTGTTCGTACGTAAGTTGCTTCCAGACAGGGTTTTTGACGCGGTTTTTCTGAGCCAGATAAAAAATAAATAAAAACCGGCGGAGTCGCGATCCGGTTTTATAAATTTTTATTACTTTAGCAAAATGGCAATAAACAGTCAAGAAAATAA
>CAZFCR010000236.1:0-5801 GCA_964517305.1 uncultured Akkermansia sp. | reverse complement strand
GCGTTCTGCACTTTTTCTCCCGCGTCGGCATCGGCCCTGAATCCGTGTTCAGGACCAAATATTTTCCAGATGTCCACTTTCAGACTTAACAAGGTGTCAACAATAGAAGTGTTACCTACTTTGCCTGAAACGTTGGTGAGAATGGCAACGCGTTTGTTTTTCAGAAGCGGCAGATAAGCATCGAATTGCATCGCGCCGGTAATAACACTCTGGTAATCCCTGATCTCAAGCCCCTGCTGAGCATGAATGCTTTGTATGATAAAAATGAAAACAAGGCTGGCTGAGAGTAAAATCTTATTTTTGTGCATTGACGCGTTTTTGAAAGTAGAAAAATTCATAGCTGACAGGATCACCGGTACCAGGAGCCATAAAGGCAGCATCTCGGGTCCGATCGTAAAAATAGGCATTATCGGGATATCCGTCGGTGTGGCGGCCATGCTGCTCACCTTAAGCATTGTAATGGGTTTTAAAAAAGAGATCGTGAGGCGGATCACGGGCCTTACCACGCACATCGTCATCAGCAGTACCAGTCTGAATGCCGGTAATGAACCCGCGCCCATTGCTATTTCTGAAGACACTCTGAAAAAGATCAAAGCACTGCCTTTTGTGAAGCAGATCCAAACCACCGCGTTTAAAAACGGACTTTTAAAAACGGAAACAGAAAATGAAGGCATTTTATTAAAAGGTGTTGGCGGTAATTATGATTTTTCATTTTTTAAAGAACACCTGCTCGAGGGCGATTTACCTGATTTTACAGGTCCTGAGACCAGCAACGATATTTTTGTGAGCCATGCCCTGGTGAATAAAATGGGACTGAAGGTAGGGGGGAAGATCCTCATTCATTTTATCATCCAGCATGAAGTGTTCGACAGTCTGGCTGATACCTGGCTTATCAAATCAGAACAACGTTCGCGCAAACTCAGGATCTGCGGCGTATTTAAAACTGATTTTGCCGATTTTGACAACAGGCTCAGCATTGTGGATCTGCGCCAGATACAGAGGCTGAGTTACTGGGACAGCACTTATACCGGTAATTACGAAATAAAATTACACGATTTTAAGAACGAAGAAGCCGCGGTGGAGGCCATACAGGATGAACTGGGTTATAACTACAACGTGAACAGCGTTCGCGAGATCTACGGTAATATTTTTATCTGGCTGGATAAACTGGATATCAATGGCATCATCATCATTGTGCTGATGATCATTGTGGCCACCATTAATATGATCACCGCATTGCTCATCCTGATACTGGAGCGCACCAACATGGTGGGCCTGGTGAAAGCCCTCGGCATGAGTAATCCCAGGGTGCGCCGCATCTTTTTGCTGGTGAGTTTAAAACTGACACTCCGCGGTTTGCTCTGGGGCAATATTGCCGGCATCGGTCTTTGTCTTTTACAATATTATTTTAAGATCGTGAAACTCGACAGTGCCACTTATTATGTAGATCATGTGGCCATTGAGATCAACTGGCTTTATTTTCTTGGATTAAATGCCGGCACCTTTGTGGTCTGCGCGCTGATGCTGTTTCTGCCAACGCTCATCATCACCAAATTAACGCCTCTGCGCACGCTTAAATTTGATTAACCGTTGCCAGCGCGGCAGCAACGCTATAAAACACAAGTTTCGGATTATAATTTTCATCAAACAACAGAGGTTTGTCGTTTGCGTAAACTTCGTGTCGTAACCAGGAATCACCATCACCGATGCCCCAGAAGGTAATGCCATGTTGTAATTCAGCAGGAATGTTTTTAAAATGACTGAGTACAGAAAGCAGGATCTCCTCCTGTTTTTTTTCAGAAGCAAGATTGTCCGGAAACACAATGCCCGGCGCGGCGTACGACACATCCAGTTCTGAAAAACGGATCAGGTAACGGTGTTCGATAAAAGCCCGGAGAGTTTCTTCCAGCACACTGCCATCGGGATACAAAAGACTGAGGTGCATCTGCAGACCAATGCCATGCACCGGCACACCATCGTCTTTCAGCCCGTTTAAAAAATGAAGCACTTTCCCTGTTTTGAGCGACCGGTATTCCAGATCGTAATCGTTGTAAAAAAGCAGGGCCTGCGGGTCGGCTTCCGCGGCAGCTTCAAAGGCCAGGCGGATGTAATCAGGACCGATGTGCCGGAGCCAGATGTTCTCGCGCAGTTCCCCTTCATTTGTAAAAGCTTCATTTACCACATCCCAGCTGCTGATGAGGTTCCGGTAACGCGACACGGTTTGCTGGATGTGATGACGTAGCAATTGCTGCCAGTCAGATGCTTCTCCTTTAAACCTGATGATCCATTCAGGCAACTCACGGTGCCATACCAGGGCGTGTCCGTGAACGCGCTGCTGGTGCGTTTCAGCAAAGGTGACGATCCTGTCGGTTTCCTCCCAGTTAAAGCGGTTGGCTTCAGGATGAATGCGGGCGGGTTTAAATGCGTTTTCGGGGGTGAAGCTGCCGAACTGGCTGGCCACAAGATGTCTGTAAGTCTTATTATCAGAGAGTTCCGGGTATTTTACAGCCACACCTGTCAGCCGGTCTGTTATCTTTCGGAGTTGCGGTAAATTGTCTTCAGAGCGATGTGTCACAGTTTAAAAATACACATTTGTGACCTGTTCGGTGAATGTAACGCGAATGCGCTTAATCTTACATCTGAAACCAGAGGGGGCAGTATTGTTTGTAAGGTTTTTTTATCCCTGGTTTCTTTGTAGAAAGAAATTATCATGAAAACAATTATCAGGTCAGGAACGCTTATCGGTGAAAGGGTGAACAGTTTAATAGATGATCCAACCGTTCTGCTGAAAGTAGCAGTGGGTTTGTGTGTGATGGTTTTAACTATCTGCGGTTTTTCGCTTTAAATCAGTAACCGAAGTTTTTTAAACGACGTTCGTTGTTGCGCCAGTCTTTGTCCACTTTCACAAAAAGTTCTATAAAGATCTGTTTGCCAAAAAACGCTTCAAGGTCTTTACGCGCCTGTGTTCCCACCTTTTTAAGCGCGCTGCCTTTATCTCCGATGATGATGCCTTTCTGGCTGTCACGCTCCACAAGAATATCTGCCTGTATCCTGATGATGCGTTCTTCCTCTTTAAAAGAGTTTACCACTGTTTCTACGCTGTAAGGAATTTCTTTTTTATAATTCAGCAGTATTTTTTCGCGGATGATCTCACTCACAAAAAAACGTTCGGGTTTATCGGTAAATTCCTCTTTGCTGTAAAAAGCTTCTCCTTCCGGCAGCATGGCAATGATCCGTTCCATGATGCGGTCGAGGTTAAATTTTTTAAGCGCCGATACCGCGATGATCTCGGCGCGCGGTAATTTGGTCTGCCATTCAAGAATTTTTTCTTCCAGCTTTTCCTGCGGTGTGATGTCGATCTTATTGATCAGTAATAGAATGGGTGTATCGCTTTTCTGAAGTTTGGCCAGGTAAGATTCTTCCAGTGTAATGTCTTCAAACACATCGGCAATCAGCAGAAAAAGATCAGCATCGGTAAAGGCGCTGATCACAAACTGCATCATTTTTTCCTGGAGTTTGTAAAGAGGTTTGATGATGCCAGGGGTATCGCTGAATACGATCTGGTAATTATCTCCGCTCACAATGCCCATGATGCGGTGCCTTGTGGTTTGCGCTTTGGAAGTGATGATGCTGAGTTTTTCGCCAACGAGGGCGTTCATGAGCGTTGATTTGCCTACGTTGGGACATCCGATGATGTTAACGAAACCGGCTTTGTGAGTTGATGACATGCGGCAAAGGTACGGAAAGCGATGAACAACGTGAGTATGTTTGCTGGTTTATTTGTTTTTGAGCATCGCGCCTCTGGCGCTCAAATTTGTTTGTTATCAAAATATGACTGACCAAATCTGAATCACGGACTGAAACCATTAAGCTGATAAAAAATTAAGTTTGTCTGCTTTATCAAAAAAGCCGGGGATAGAAACCAGTTTCGGATTTCCGGCTTTTATACACTTTGATGCGGCAGATTAAAAAAGAAAGTAGTTCCCATATTTTCTTTTGATTCGATCCAGATCCTGCCACCGTGTTTTTCAACAATGCTTTTGGAGATCGACAGTCCCAGACCTGTGCCTTGTTTGTCGGACTGCAGCCGAGTAAACACGTCGAACACTTTGTCAAGGTGTGCTTCAGCCATACCGACACCGTTATCGCTCGCCGTGAACAGATAATCTAATGCTCTTTTTTCAAAGCTGATCTTTACCGTTGGCTGTGGATTGTCGTTGTATTTAATGCCATTGGATACCAGGTTCTGAAACAACTGCGTCATCTGCAGCTGATCTGCAGGTATGGTTGGCAGATCGGGACAGACCACAACGGCCTGATGACTTTTGATCAGCTCATCCAGATTTGCAAATACATTTTTGATCACCACGTTCAGATCAACCTGAACTATTTTTACAGCGGTAGCGTTTATTTTGGTGTAAGAAAGCAGGTCATGTACCAAAGCACTCATCCGGCGTGTCGCGGCCGTAATGCGCGTGATGTATTGTTTTGATGTCTCGCTCAGCGTCAGCTGATCTTCTTCCTGCACCAGACCAATATAGTTACTGATGGTTCTCAGTGGCGCCTGGAGATCGTGAGAGGCAATGGCTGCAAATTTTTCAAGACCTTCGTTTGAGATCAATAATTCTTCATTTACTTTTCGCAATTCTTCTGTTCGCTCTGCAACAGTGCGTTCAAGAATTTCAGTTGCTCTTTTCTGTGGTTCGATGTTGGTGGAGGTTCCGACCCACATCAGCACATTGCCTTCTTCATCTTTTTGAGCAAGCGCTCTCGTCAGGTGCCAATGAAATTCGCCTGTGGTGTTTTTTAAGCGTTGTTCAATGTAAAATTCAGTTCCGTTGTTAATGCTCTCGTTCCATTTCTGCAGCGTGTCGTCACGATCTTCAGGGTGAATGATCTCCGTCCAGCTCCAGTCAGCTAACTGGCCCATTGATTTACCGGTGAAGGTGAGCATGGGCGCATTGTAATAATCCACCGCGCCATCCGGTTTCGCTGTCCATACCATCTGCGGCATGGCGTCAGCCAGAAACCTCATTTTCTGCACGCTTAAATGCAACTGTTCTGTGCGTTCAGTCACTACTTTTTCCAGCTCCGCAGGTGTTTTTAAAGAGAAGGCATCCGGCAAAATCCGGTACAACGCGAAAATTGTTCCCCAGGAAGCAAGCGCCGTAATAAAACGAACGAGGGCGCTTACGCGGTATACAGGCGCCCAGAAAATAACTGCATCTATCAGATGTGTTGCGCCGCAGGCCAGGATAAATGTGCCAAACAACCAGAAGATTCTTGGAAATGGGACGTTTTTTTTGCGAAGAATAAAATGGATCAGCAAAAAAGGAATGGTAAAATAGGCTGTCGAAATGGCGAGGTCTGAAATGATGTACAACCATCCGTGAAAGTCAGTCCATTCGCCGCAGTGCCACCTGGGCGGCCAGCTGTCAGTATCAAACAGTCGAGAAAAAAAATCAAAAAATTGGTCCATATAGTTTATAGATTTTGGCGTGGAGGCCTGCAGATGTTGCATTTAAACAAATATAGGCCGCGAATGCTTACCAGTCAATTAAAATTTCCTTTGAAATGAAAACTCAGGAAAAGTCTCCAGATTCCTGAGCCGTCCTGCCAATTTTTTTGGCCCGCAGTAAAAAAAAGCGGTGTGTTTTTATTTGTAGACTTCTTTCAAGCTCTTCGTGTAGGCAGAGTCTTGGCTTGATCATAAATTTTGTTTATGGGTCGCATTACAACTATAAATGAAAATGTATAAGTAAGAATAGGCAATTTTGAACCCGTTAAACTTTTGAACGATA
>CAZFCR010000235.1:0-5856 GCA_964517305.1 uncultured Akkermansia sp. | reverse complement strand
GTACAAGAACGGACAAGCTGTACAGTTACCACGAAAAGAATTCCGTTTGTTTGAAATGTTGTACAAGGGTTCCGACAGGTTTTTTACAAAACTGGAGATTGCAACACAGATCTGGCAGGATGAACGCATTGCCACCAAACGCACGATTGACGTTCATATTTATAACATCCGCCGTTTTTTTGGCAAACGCATCATTCAGTCTCAAAAGGGGAAAGGATACAGGATCAATAAAAATTTTATCCGTTAAAATGAACCTCCTGTTTTTTCTGACCCTTTAATATTTAGCTCCGCTCCCTGCACCACCAAACTCGCCCTCACCTTCATCCGCAGCGGAGGAAATCGTTTCAGCGCCTTTGTTAGTCTGATGCCCGCTCAGAACAACTGCCTGCACCAGCAGGGCCTCCTGCGTCAGGTCATTATCTTTGGTTGAATACACCGGGCCGCTGGGCCTGTCGCGGAAACAACGCATGGCCCACCATGATAGTGAGAAAATGATAGCGCCTCCGCCGAGCATCGCTGTTTCCAGTGGCAGAATAGCATGGTAATGCCTGATAGTAAAAACGCTGAAACCAACGCAGAAAAAAGAGACCCACAAAAGATGCCTGTTCCTTTTTTTCAGACCGAGCGCCAGGTAAACCGCCGGGCAACAAATGGTGAACGCATGATAGAAGTATGCAGAGGGAATATTTGTGCCGGGCACGGGATCCCAGTGGTACAGAGTATTGTAATTTTCACGCACGATGAAGTAGTTGCCGCTGAAATAAAATAAAAGAGCACACATCACACCCATGGTTTGCAGCGGATTTTTGAAATACTTCGTTTTTCCTTTACGGGCATGGGCCAGTTTTATTTGTAGCACCCACAGTACCGCGGATAAGGTCATAAAAACAAAGGGCATCACACTGAACGAGCTGCTACCAAAACCCTCAATAAAATAGAATACCGAAATGAACAGGGCTGCAATGGCGATGATAACCGAAAGGCTGTCGATGTAACGGAGACAAAAAAAAGCCGCAACCATTGCGGCAATCAGGTAAAGGTAAGCGTCATCAATGTGGTTATTCAGCGCGAACCCCACAAAAGCGAGAAGGCAAAACAAACTTGAGAATACAAATGCATCGTCGATTCCGTTTCCATAATAACGGAAACGTTTGATGAGCAGGATTTCAAGGATCAACATGCCTGAGATTGCAAAAAAGAGGGAAAAGTATTTTGCGTTGTTCCAATCAAGACTCTCAGTGAAAACAACGATAGCCAGACAGCATGCTGAGAAAAGAAATAAGCCAAGAAGGAACAGTCCTGCCCTGGCTAGTGGATGATGTTGCGCGTGATATCCCGGCAGTTGTGATTCAACCGAGCGTAACTGGTCTTTTGAGATCAAAGCCCCTCGCTGCAGGTTTTCAGCCTCCCTTAAAAGAAACGTGTTTTCAAGGCGTTCGTTTTCGTAAACCATCATACGCCTGAGTTTTTAAAGGTTTTTATATTCCGGATAAACGAGTAGATCAACAGGGCAAAATATACAGGACTTAAATAGATGGCAGAGCGGTCGAGGTCTAAAGTGCTGACGAACTTTCCAACGAGCACTGTAGCTGTGATATAGATGTAGATCAACAGAAAAGTAAACATCTGAAGTGACCGGTTTCCGGACGTTAAGCGGTAATAAAATAAAAACGCTGCAACAAGACAGATCAGTGCAGGATACCAGAAAGGCCGCAACAGATTGGCTATACCGGCAATGGCTATGATGTGCAGGGCAAAATTTTCAAACGTAAACCGGAAATGTGATTTAAATCCTTGTTTTATGGTGTAAGTGCGCCATAACAATAAGGCCGTTCCGGTGGCAATGGCATAATAGGCCAGGGTGCCTGCCGGTAAAATATGATTTCTGAAAATTCCGTAAGGACTGATTGAAAATCCTATGAACGCGCACAGTGCGGCAATGGCGAGCGATAAAACTCCCTGGTGATCGTACCTGTACGCAAAAAAGAAATAGATCATACTGGCGCTGAGGGTGGCGAGATCGTTGTACGGACCAAAAACGGCGTACTGATTCTGTGTGTAAGCGATAAAAATTCCGGCGAGCATATTGCCACACAGCAGGGCATGATCAGCGATAGGCTTGTCGCTGCTCGTTTTTTGCCAGCTGAAAGGTGGAAGATTTTTATGCGCGTAATAAAAACAAAGTCCCGTTAAGAGCAGTATTCCACTGAGAATGGCAAGGTGACTGAGACTGTTGATGTTTTTGTAAACGATGAGCCCTGCGCCTCCGCAGAAAAGAAAAACGCCTGTAAATAGCAGGAACAGAATTTCGGTTTTTACTGGAAACCTGTCTTTGTTTTGTTGTGCATTGATCTGTGTCGCCTGTTCAGGCGTGATCAGGTTGTGTGCGAGAAGACGTTCAGATAACTTTTCAGATGGCATACCTGAAAATTACTCAAAAAAACCTCAGAACGAACAAGCACCGGGAGGTGCCTTATTTATGAAGCAGCTGTTTTTTGAACATGTTCAGTCGCAGATTCAGAAAGTGATTCAAGTGACCTAATTGCCGGGCAATCCAGCCTCCACGACCGGCCCCTTTCAGCGCATCTTTTTTAGCCTGTATGCAGCCGCTGTGACCGGGTTCCGCTCCCAGACCCCAGTTGGCAGATTCGAGCGCTGCCCGCCATTCTTTTCGTTTTAACTGTATGCCCGCAAGCAGGGCGTGATAATCGGCATTCAGGGCGTTGATGCGGATGGCTTCATTTACATATTTTTCTGAGGAAGCCGTGTCTTTGAGCTGCATTTTTACCAGTGCGGCAATGTAATAGAGCTGTGAACGGCCTGCCTCTGCACGAATTCCCTGCATGATGTAATTATCTGCTTCCCTGGGTTTGTTCAGATTAAGAAGGCAAAGGGCAATCATGCTGTAAGCAAATCCCAGTTCGCTGTACGATGGTAAAAGTTCTTTGTACTCGGCGAGCGCTTCGTTGTATTTTTTTTGTTGAAAGAGTTGCATGGCCTTTGCTCCCGGGGCCTTGTTGTTAGTGCCGTGGTGATTCATGAAAAGTAACGGTGTTTGTCGGAACTGAAGATCAGATCAAGTTCGTTGTTTTGAATTTTGTGGTCTTTGAATACAGCGCGTTCATATTGTGCGCATGCGTTTTCTGTGTCCTTTTCAGCAAGCAGCAGGCGGGCGAGCATGAGGTGACTTTCGGCCGGAGCTTCTTCATGTTCACAGATCTCTTCAAGAACAACAACGGCCACGGAGAATTTCTTTTGTTCGTAACAGGCTCGGGCCAGGCCGCATTTTGCAGCAATGTTCTTTTTATTAAGACTGATCACTTTTTTAAATTCTTCTTCCGCATCGGGGAAAGCCATCGCGGAAAGAAGCGTTTGCGCCAGTATTAAACGTAACGAAATGTTTTCGGGCGAAAACTCTACAGCAGTCCGCAGAGTCAGCAAGGCGTCGTGATCCATTCTTTTGTTATTTTGAGTATACACTAAATTAGATATAATTTTTCTCTGGTTATTTTTCTTATACCAAGGGCATCTTTTTGTCTCTGAATCACTCTGTGTGGTCGATGAATTTTCTGCCCGTTCAGCCATCAGGTTTAGTTAATGATCTTCTGCTGGCTGAGGCTGTAATGTACCGGCGTGTTAAATCCAACCTGATAACCTATCACCGTGATCGAACCGCTCATCTCACCGTGAAGTTCAGACTCGGGTTTGCTTTTATAAAGAAGGGATCCTGACAGGTTAACGCCGGCAAGCGTAAGGTTGTTGGAAACGCCGGCACTCTCGTACTCTACGCCGATAGCCGCGCTTGCCCACGCGCTGATGCCGGCTTCATTGATCACAAATTGTGGTTCCCATGAAATGCTGGTGTTGGCGCTGTAGCCAAAGTTCAAAGATGCGTAACCTCTTACCTTGATAGCGCTGAGCTCAATCCAGGGACTCTGCGCATTGATATCAACATTCATCCTGAGTCCTGCTTTGAACCCGCTGTTGGCTACTTCCAGGTAAGCTGTGTTGGAGAGAAAATCCTTGCAGAGTATTTTCGCGCCGATCGGGTTTTCCTGGGTCCCAATCCACACCTTCCAGTTCTGCGGCGAACGGATATCGAAGCCGAGATCGCCCCCGGCACAGAGCAGAGGTTCCGTGTTGAGTTTTACACTGAAATTACCTGCCACCTTTTTTACCGATTCCGTTTTGTAGTAGCCCATTCTTCCAGTACCGGTGATGAACCCAGGCGTCACGTATTTGTTATCTGCCTTCAGATAATTCATCGCGCTGACATCACCGGTGAGTTCAACTGCAAATCCTCCCTGGTTAAATGTAGCTTCTGCACCCAAGGCCAGCAATAACACGGATCCGCGGGTCTCGTCATCCTGAAAGAACATCTTTACTCCCAGTCCGAATTTATTCGTGTTGTCGGGTAACACAGTCAGATCTCCTGTTTTTTTCATCTTGCTGTAAGCAAAACCATCAGCGCCATCCCAGGCCAGAGGCACGGGGTCAAGTGGAATGTTTAAACCTCTTACGCCAAGTTTTGCAAACCAGTATGTGAAATTTTGCGGCTGCTGAGTTGTTTTTCCATTTAGGAAAAAGGCACGGCATTCCACCTGATTGTCTTTTTTCGGCACTTTTACTTTCACATAAACATCCGATTGCCAGCTGTCGCCAAATACCGGATCATTCTTGGTAAAACGCAACGTGCCGCGGATGTCGCAGGCCGGACTCACAATGTAAATGGTGGTAGGATCAAATTTTACAATCTTGTCGAACTCACCGTTCTGAAGTTTTTCTCCGAGGTTACTGAAATCGAATTTCACTGTGTTGAGCGCCGCCGCAACAAAAGGTCCAGCCTGTGATTTCAGGCGGTCCGACACCTGGGTCGCTACAAGCTGAGAAACACCTTTGCTGATCAGTTCATTCATGATCCGCGCTGAAACAGCGTTCCAGTCGATCCCTGAAATGGCATCCTCTGCTATACTTTCGGCGGTGTTCACGAAACTGGCTCCATTGGTATTAATGATCACGTGTTTGATCGTGTCAGCTATGTCTTTAAAAACAGTGTGCGCGTTGTTGATGATGTTGCTGAGACTGATGCTGGCGTTCGCGCCGTTCTGAATGAGTTGCTCACCGGCGCCTGATACTTCCTTTCGTACGAAGTTTTTTATTTTTGCGGCAACACCCAGTTCGACGAACTGCGCAACCCGGCCTGTAATGTTCTGTTCGAAGCTCGCGCTGACTGAGTTTTTAATTTCTGTTCCGATTTGCTGACGGATTACCTGCAGCACAGTTTTGATGGCATCCTGATGCTCTTCACCGGCATAGGCGATCAGGTTCTGTTCGAGTCTTGAAAACACTGCGTTCAGCGACTGATCTACTTTGTTGTTGATAGGGTTGGTGACATAATTGTTTACCGCCTCCCGCACCTTCATCACCGCCGCCGCACTCAGATCACTGATGGGCTGATTGATACGCATAATGACCCCCTCCACCACTTTTGTAAGCATGAAGTTGAGCAAACCTTTTGCGTTAGTGACCTCCGATCTTTTTATAACGTCGTTTTCAATCGATCTCCTGAAACGATCCAGCACCATCCAGTCTTTTTCTGATATTTTTCCGGGAGGTATAAAGGGTTTCAGTCTGTAAATAATATCAATAATTTTTTTAATTTCTGTAATCGCGTCTCCTTTCAGCAGAGGATCAACGGCCGCGTCTGCATTTGGATCCAGTGATAAGGTGTCGCGGGGATCAAAACCCAGTTGCCCGAGAGATTCTGCCAGGCCACTGGCTGTTGCGTTCGTGTATTGGCTCGTGCTGCTCTGGTAAGTATTGCCATTGTTAAGACTGTCTGTTGGCTGCAGCGTA
>CAZFCR010000234.1:0-5859 GCA_964517305.1 uncultured Akkermansia sp. | reverse complement strand
GCAGAACTGAGCAACACGGCATAAACCTGCTGGTTAATAGCTGGTGTATTCGTTGAAATGGCTGTTCTGATGCCAGTGAGTGTGGATGTAACCGGGTTCAGATAAGTAGTACCGAGAATACCGGAACCCGCTGCAAAACCGGCGGCATTAGCGGTATAGTTTCCGGTTGCCGGATTTTTTGCCCACTGGTCGCAGGTAACACTTTGTGAATAAGTAGACAGGTTGTTGCTGTTGTTCTGATCTCCCGGCACCGTTACTGAAATGGTGTTTAAACCAGGCAGCAGGGGATTAAAGGCGGCAAACGTTACCAGAGTGCTGCTTCCTGCGGTAAGACTGGGAATGGTTTGCAGGTTAGTAAACGCATTGGCACCCGAAACAGTTAATGTTACCGGAATATTGGATAAATTAACGCTACTGCTGTTTTTGATGAGCGCGCTGATAAAATGAGGAGTGTTAAAGTTGTTGTTGACTTTTCCGGGTGCATCGATCCCGATCACCTGCACATCGTTGCTGTAGGGATTATTGAATCCAAATAAAAACGAAGGTCTGAAGTTGGTTGGCGTGATCGTTGAAGGTGCGCTGGCACCGGATGCGGCAGATGCACCGCCACCTCCAGGCAGGGGGAGAGCAACACTTTCACAAAGATAAATGGCGGCAGTGCTGCTGTATGGACCTCCGGAATACCAGTCGTAGGCCACATAAAGACCACCGCCGGTATAAGTGAATGGCGTAGAAAGCGTTACCATCACCGAAGTAGTAACAGCTGAAACAGGCACTGTCATCACGCTGGCGTATACCTGGGTCATGCCTGAAAGCGCGGTTGCAAAGGTGGTACTCTTCTGAAAAGTGACATCGGAAGTGCTTTGCAGGTATAGGCTGTAATTGCCGGTTACAGACAGTCCTGCCGTTCCTGAATTCAACGTATAGCCGAATGAAGAAATGCTTGTACCCGGCGGAATGTTGCTTAACTCTGATGACAATACAAGGAAACAACCGCGCATGTAAGCATGAGCTGACGTTCCGTTGGGTGCTCGGTTGGCGCTGGTTGAATTGTTGTTGAGAGGCGCTTCAACTACCAGGGTGGCCTGTGCATTTAGCAGGTTGAAGGAAACGAACATGGCAATGAATGCTGAATAAATTCTTTTCATCGGTTTCCGGGTTTATGGGTAAATAGTATCATAAAAATAGCATTAATGTGAGTAAACGCAATTTTATTTAACGCTCAGAGTGTGTTAAAAAAAAGGAGGGGATTCTGAAAAAGAATCCCCTCCGTTCACATGATGATTTAGTCTTTAATATTCATCAGTTTTTTATGATGTTCTTATAATGAACAGAGCCTGTATCGTTTACAATGCTGATCATGTATATGCCAGCAGGCAGGTGCTGGAGGTCGATCTGGTTTGAACCTTCTTTCAGTTCTTGCCTGATCATGCGCTGTCCCAATGAATTGTATACCTCAGCCACTTCTTCTGATGAACCTGTTTTATTAAGAAACACCGCACCATTGGTGGGATTCGGAAAAATGCTGGCCTTGATGATTTCACGTTGTTCCATTCCTGAGCATAATTCAACAGTCATTTGAGAAGAGGAACGGCAACCGGATATGGTGTTGGTAACTGAAATGGTGTAATAACCCGGTGCATTGGTAAGCAAGGTTGGAGAAGTTAAACCTACCACAGTTGCATTCGCAGGTGCAGACCAGCTGTATGTGAGGTTTGCGGAACTACCAGAGATAACCGGAGATACCGCGGTTGAAAGACCGTTTAAACAAATAACGCCTTCCTCCGGATTATTCACCACCGGATACACTCTTGCATCCCCGACAACAATGGTGGTCATACTGGTACAGCCATTGTTACTGTCCTGAGCAATCAGTGTATAAGTTCCCACAGTATACGCAAGGTAAGTGCTCGACATGGCCAGCGTGGTTTGAGGTACGGGCCCATCCCATAGAAATCCTGTTACAGGCTGATTGTTAGGGAAGGTTCCGGATGGAATGCCCGAGGTGCTTGCATTGGTTAGCACCACAGTTGGACTGAGGCAGGTTAAGGAATAGACCCCGCCGGAAACAATCTGGGCACTTGGACGAAATAAATTCTGTAAAACAGGTATCACCTGTGTACTCTGACAGTTGTTATTGTTATCGGTAACAGTAAGCGTAAATTGTGTAACAAGAGTCATGGTGGGCGCACCTGTATTGGCTACAACAGGAATGGAATAACCGTTTGCAGTGCCGGGACTTCCGGGAAAAGTCCATACAAAAGTGGCGTTGGCATTACTTGAAGCCATCAATATAGTGGAAGGCGTTAAACAACTGAGCACAGAATTGTTTGCAACTGACACGGAAGGCGGTACTGTATTGCTGATGATATTTATATAGGCTTTTGCGTCGCACAAAGTAGCGTTGTCTCGCACAGTAATGGTCCACGTTCCAGCCTGGTTCATACTGAATGTTGTATTAGACGACAAGGGTCCGCTACCCAGCACGCTTGAGGTGGGCGGCCCCTGCAGGCTGAAAGAAACCGCTCCGCCAGGAGGGGTTGTTAAAGCATTGATGATGTTGATTGTTGCTACGCTCTGGGTTGAGCAGCCGAGTGTGAAATTTTGCGCGCTTACAACGCCGAAGGTTGGAAAGTTGTCGCTGGTGGCAGCCGTGAAAGTACTCTGTGTGCTGCATCCGTTCAGCGAATCGGTAGTGAGTAAACTGTAAGAGCCCGCGCTGCCGGGTGTAAAAAACACCTGTCCGCCAATCATGTTCAACTGAACGGCCTGAGGCTGAGTAATAATGTGATCGTAATAGCTGTTCCCATTTACACTCATCGTTACAGTGGTGGCGCCGTTACCGCAGGTGATGTTCTGCATGGCCGGATTAACATTCACCACAGGGGCCACAGTATTGCTGTTGATCACAAATGTAATGGTAGAACTCAGCGACTGTGTGGCACCAGAAAGCGTGTAAGTACCCGGCATGTTTACTGCGAGCGTGCTTCCGCCCGAAACGCCACCAGGACCCTGCCAGGTATAACTATTGGCACCGGATGCTGTAAGGTTGATGTTTGGATTGGCGCAGGTCAGGAAAAAAGAGCCCGATGAACTACTCACGTTCAGTGGTAATTGCTGCAAAAATAATTTTGAAGAGACGATGACTAACAAGAATAACAGGGTGGTTCTTTTCATACTATTTGGGTTTTGTGTCCATAAATATAATACACGCTGCTGAAACTATTGGTTGGGTGAGGCAACAGCAAAAAAAAATCCGGTGCCTGACCGGATCTTATTCAAAATTGATTTTGTCGTTTATTTTTTCGCGTCAGCAAGAAACTGCGCTAAACCACTGTCGGTTAGCGGATGTTTTAAAAGCGCTGTAATGGCACTGAGCGGGCAGGTAGCCACGTCGGCACCCAGTTTCGCGCATTCAATGATGTGCATCGGGTGACGGACACTTGCGGCAAGAATTTCGGTTTCGTAACCATAATTATCATAAATGATGCGGATGTCCTCGATCAAACGGAGTCCGTCGGTGCTTACGTCGTCCAGGCGGCCGATAAATGGCGAAACATAAGTGGCACCAGCCTTGGCTGCTAAAAGCGCCTGGCCCGCTGAAAATACAAGCGTGCAATTGGTGCGGATGCCTTTATCAGCAAAATATTTAATGGCACGAACGCCATCTTTTATCATGGGGATCTTTACAACGATCTGTTCGTGGAGCTCGGCCAGCGCTTCGCCTTCACGCACCATCCCTTCAAAGTCAGTGGCAATCACTTCAGCACTCACATCACCGGTAACGATGTTACAGATGTCAACGTAGTGTTTAAGGATCTTGTCGTTGCCTTTGATGCCTTCTTTGGCCATGAGTGAAGGGTTGGTGGTTACACCGTCGAGTACGCCCAGGTCCTGCGCTTCTTTAATTTGCGCCAGGTTTGCTGTATCAATGAAAAATTTCATGCTTCTTAAATTTAGGGCACAAAGATAGGACAATGATTTATTTAAGGGAGATTAGTTTCAACAAAAAATCAAAAATAAAAATCACTGTTCCGCTACACTGATTGCATGAGCGCAAAGCCAGGCAGTGCTCCAGGCGGCCTGAAAGTTAAATCCACCCGTTATGCCGTCAATGTCGAGCACTTCTCCGCAAAAATAAAGTCCGCGAACAATTTTACTTTCCATTGTGCGGAAATCAATTTCTTTTAAAGTGACACCCCCGCAGGTCACAAACTCTTCTTTAAAAGTGGTTTTGCCTTCGGCTTTTAAAACATGGCCGCAGATCACATCGGCAAGGCGCTCGGTATGTTTATTGCCGATTTCGGCCCAGGGGCGTCCTTCAGGCATCGCGGCTGTTTTTAAAAGGTGTTCCCAGAGCCTTTTTGGAAGCGGTACAGGGGCTACCGTGGCTGGCAGGGTGCGGGGTTTTTCTTTCTGCAGGGATTTTAAGAGACCGAGCATTTCATTTTTAGAATAACGCGCATCCCAATTGATGTGCACTTCTGCTGTGTAGTTCAATGCCGAAAGTTCGCGGGCGGCGTAGGCCGAGAGTTTTAGCACAGCTGGTCCGCTGATGCCCCAGTGGGTGATCAGCAGGGGACCATTGTATTCCTGTTTTGACCCTTTAACCTTTACACTGGCACAAGGCACGCTTACGCCCTGCAGTTCTTTGCGGATAATTTCTCCCGGCATGTTAAGGGTAAACAGACTCGGCAAAGGTGGTTCAATCGTGTGTCCTGTTTGTCTGATCCAGTTGTAGGCGCCTTCTTTGTGATGGCCGCCGGCGGCAACAATGAGGTGGTCCGCATACATCTCGCTCCCGGAGGTATTGACGATGAATTTTTCGTTTTCTTTTTTTACACTAAAGACTTCGGTATTGGTGAGAATGCGGATGCCGAGTAGTTTACATTGATTCAAAAAACAATCAATGATGGTTTCACTGCTGTCGGAAAACGGGAACATTCTGCCATCCTCTTCGGTTTTTAAACTTACGCCGCGTTCTTTAAACCAGTCGATGGTATTTTGTACATCAAACCGCGAAAAAACCTGGCGCAGTTCACGGTGGCCGCGTGGATAATTTTTAACCAGCTCTGCGTGATTAAAACAACTGTGCGTCACGTTACAACGTCCGCCTCCCGAAATGCGGACCTTTGACAACAACTTGCCGGTCTTCTCAAGAATGGTCACCTCATGCCTTTCATCCAGCAGAGCGAGGTTGATGGCTGCAAAAAAACCAGCCGCACCACCTCCGATTACAATTGTTTTTTTCTTCTGGTTTTCTTCTCTGTTACTCACTCTTGATCAGTTCTACCCATCCTTTCACAGGTTTGCCTCCATCTCCTGGTTCAATGATGTAAAAATAAGTGCTGGAGGTTAAGGTCTCAAGATCTTTTGCCGTTGGCCAGTATTTATCGGTGTTGTTATAACCGTTGGTGTCGAAGATCTGTTTTCCCCAGCGGTTGTAAATACTCACGCGATTTTTCGGATAACGGTCAATATTTTCAAGATACCAGATGTCGTTCCGGCCATCGTTGTTTGGTGTTACACCGCTGTACACCTGAAGCAGGCAAGGACCATTCTCGTCTTTGATGACCGCAGGATTTACAATTACCGTGTCGCTGGTTGTATAATTTGAGTTTACGGTGTAGGTAATGATCATGGTGAGGCTGTAGGTTCCGGCTTCAACACTGTCAACCACCGCACAGAGACTATCGGCACAAATGCTGGCAGGGGTCCAGATATATTTTACCGAGTACTGCGGATAATCGAGGCTCAGTTGTGCTTCCAGGCGGCCATCTTTTCTTGCATCACAGCTGACGTGTGTTGTGGTGATGTTGGACGTAATGTTTGCGCCGCACGGAAGAACTGAATAGGTAT
>CAZFCR010000233.1:0-5929 GCA_964517305.1 uncultured Akkermansia sp. | reverse complement strand
AACCTTACGAAAACCTTTTTCGTTGTCAACGCGTGGTTGACCGGAGGGATACGATGTAATCAAGCCCATTCATTGTGGAAGGCACCCAGATATTATTGGGACTTCCCTGGGTTGAAAGTAACTTAAATAAACAGTTACTACTTGAGGTAAAATTATCCCAGGCGAGGTCAGGACCCAAAATCTTACAAAAAATTTGTTGAGCCGGTGCAGTAGTTGCGTTATGTGCAGCGTAGATGCCCCTTACAAAACCGGCAATGTCCTTTGTATATCTGGCGATTTCTGTGGCTGTTACAGGGTTGGTGCTAAAATTTGTATGTAAAAAGGTTAGTGCGTTTGGATTCCCGAATTTACTTGCCCACCCGTCTGGTTCGTTGCCTATGCTCCAGAAACGGACGCCTTCATTAATTAAAAGCTGATAAACAAGATTCCCTACATAGTTTTTGTATGTAGAGTTAGATGCTAAAATTGTGCTTAATAAATTTGACCAAGTGGCTCCGGAATTGGTTTGCCAAACTTGGTTGATCGCTTCAGCAACGCCGATTTGTACAATAGGTGTTAGGTTACTTGAGGATAAAAAAGCTAATTCTGTACTATAATCTCCTACTGAGTATTGCATGTAATCATATTCAATCCCTCCTATTCGAACCATTTCTGCATTTAAGCTGTTAGAGTTTCCATTGTTTCTAAAATTAAGGAGTAAAGGATTCGATAAATAAGAATTATAATTACCGTTGTTTTGCACATTATTCCAAGCATTCACTCCGTAAAATTGCGTTAATGCCTGCGCTGAGGATCGATTGTGAGCAAAAGCTGATAAGATAATTAAGAAGAACAAAAAATTGGCCTTAGCCCGGCACTTTTTCAGGTGTATCATAATCGTTTTTTTAGGTGTTAAACTGGTTGGCATTTCAGAAATCCTGATGCCGCCTTAAAAAATCAGGTTTTCACCGACGATTGGGAGGCGTTCACAGCGTTTCTGTTGACAATATTACCCGTATGAGGATTTATCTTCTCACTTGGCCGCTTAAACCAAATGTATTATGACCCACAACACAAAATAAATTTCACCGCAACGCTTTATCTCCCTTCGGGAAATAGAAAAATCTCCTGTAACTTTTCCCGTACCTCGTGCGTCTTACCCTTTGCAGCACCTGGTGAATGCTGTTAAAATAGTGCAAACCGGGTAAATTAATTAGCTGATTTTTATGATTTTACTATCTTTGCCCACCCCATCAAAAAATGGATTTAAAGCAATCGATCAATAAAAACAACATTCCCCGCCATGTGGCCATTATTATGGATGGAAACGGGCGCTGGGCCAAACAGCACGGCGAAGACCGCATTTTTGGTCACCACGAAGGCGTGAACTCTGTGCGCGACATTGTGGAGGCCTGCGGCGAAATAGGTGTTAAATACCTAACCCTCTACGCCTTCAGCACCGAAAACTGGAACCGCCCCAAAGAAGAAGTGGATGCGCTCATGGAGCTGCTGGTATCCACCATCAGTATGGAAACGCCTAACCTTCACAAAAAAGGGGTGCGCCTGCAGGTGATTGGCGATGTGCTCAGTTTGCCGGAATCGTGCCAGAAAGAACTCCAGGAATCCATAGACCTTACGGCCAGCAATACAACGGTGACGCTTGTTCTTGCCCTGAGTTATTCAAGCAAATGGGAGATCACCGACGCGGTTAAAAAAATAGCCGCGCGCGTTGAAAAAGGCGAGCTTAAAGCTGCTGACATCACGTCTAAACTGATTGGTGAGAACCTCAACACCAAAGATTATCCGGATCCCGAACTGATGATCCGCACCAGCGGCGAACACAGGATCAGCAATTACCTGCTCTGGCAACTGGCCTACGCCGAGTTTTATTTTACCGACGTGCTCTGGCCCGATTTCAGGAAAAACGAATTTTTTAAAGCCATCATCTCTTACCAGAACCGCGAACGCCGTTTTGGAAAAACGAGTGAACAAATAGCGAACAACTAAGTATGATTAAAAGATCCCTTTTTATTGCCTCTCTTTTGATCATGGCATTAAAAGTCGTTTCACAGGAAAACGATAGCCTCTTTTTACAAAGTGCCAAAACCCAGAAAAAATACAGACTGGCCCCGCTGCAGATAGAAGGGGCAGAATTCACTGACAAAAACGTGATCAGTTTGCTTTCGGGTTTAACCGAAGGTGAAACCATTACCATTCCCGGCGACAGGATCAGCGATGCGATTAAAAAACTCTGGAAACAGGGTATGTTCGAAGACGTTCAGATTTTGCAGGACAAAATTGTAGGCAACGACATTTACCTGATCATTAAAGTGGTGGAGCGTCCTCGCCTCACCAAATTCAGCTTTAAAGGCGATGTGAAAAAAAGTGATGCCGATGAGATCCGCGCCAAGATCCGCCTGCTGAAAGAGCGTGTGGTAACGGATTACATGGTGGGCAGCATCAAAAACACCGTTAAACAGCATTACCTCGAAAAAGGTTTTTATTTCACCAAGGTGGACGTGATCCAGGTAAAAGATACCACCGCCAAAACGCCGCACACCATTTTAACCATCCTTGTAAAAAAAGGAAGAAAGGTAAGGATCAAAGAAGTCAACATCATTGGCAACACCGTGATAGCCGACTGGAAACTGCGCCGCAAGCTCGAAGACAGCAAACGTTTCCGCTGGTACAATCCTTTTAATTCAGGCAAATACCTCGAAGAAAATCTTAAGAAAGACCTTCCCGCCATTGCCGCGCGCTACAGCTCAAAAGGCTACCGCGATGCGCGCGTGGTAAAAGACTCTGTTTATTTTGTAAGCGACGACCGTGTGGCCATCGACATTACCATCGACGAGGGTAACAAATATTACTTCGGAAAATTTAACTGGTATGGCAATACCAAATACCGCGGCGGACAACTGGACACAGTGCTCAACATTCAGCCAGGTGATGTGTACGACCAGAGTAAACTGGAACAGAAACTCTACATGAACCCGAACGGCTACGACATTTCGAGTCTGTACCTCGACGATGGTTATCTCTTCTTCCAGGTGCGTGAGCAGGAAAGCAACATCCACAACGATACCATTGATTTCGACATCCTGATGTACGAAGGCAAACAGGCCACCATCAATAAAATTACCATCAAGGGCAACGACAAAACCAATGATCATGTGATCTACCGTGAGATCAGGACCAAACCCGGCCAGCTCTTCCGTCGTTCTGACATTATCCGCACCAACCGCGAGCTTGCGCAGCTCGGTTATTTTGATCCTGAAAAACTAAATGTAATCCCTACACCGAATCAGGCGGATGGTACGGTTGACATTGAATACATTGTTGAGGAAAAACCGAGCGATCAGATCGAACTCAGCGGTGGATGGGGCGGCCGCACCAACATCAACAACCAGCGTGGACTGGGTGTGATCGGAACACTGGGTGTAACCTTCAATAACTTCTCGGCAAAAAGTTTTTTCAAAAAAGATGCCTGGCGTCCTTTGCCGAGTGGCGATGGACAACGTCTGAGCATCCGCGCGCAAACCAACGGTATTTATTACCAGTCGTATAACTTCTCGTTTACAGAGCCCTGGCTGGGTGGAAAAAAACCGAATTCTTTAACCGTGTCGGCCTTCCATTCTCTTTTCAGCAATGGCGAACGCAAATATTCTGATGTGGAAGGAACAAAGATCTTTAATCCTTTGCGCCAGAGCATGAGCATCATTGGCGGATCTATTGGTCTTGGGCGCCGTTTGAAATGGCCGGATAACTACTTTAACATGTTTACCAATCTGAATTATAACTATTACGATCTCCGCAATTACGGCTCGGCCTTTGTTTTCGGAACCGGTTATGCAAACGACGTGAACCTGGGCATCAACATTTCACGTAACTCCATCGA
The DNA here is from genome assembly GCA_964517305.1 of uncultured Akkermansia sp. Classification (GTDB taxonomy): domain Bacteria; phylum Bacteroidota; class Bacteroidia; order B-17B0; family Aurantibacillaceae; genus Aurantibacillus. Next base: position 2,052 of record CAZFCR010000233.1, on the reverse strand, counting down.
TGCGCCCATCTATCCTAAACAAGGCTCCAACTTTGTGATCAGCGGGCAATTCACGCCGCCTTATTCTTTGTTCAATAATAAAGATTATTCGACCCTGAGCCTCGAACAACGTTACAGATTTATTGAATACCAGAAATACAAGATCACCGCCGAATGGTTTACACAATTAACCAATCAGAAAGCGGCAGAAGGCAAAGAGGCCCGCAACCTGGTGCTCCGCACCAAAGTGGGTTATGGTTTCCTGGCTTATTACAACAAACAAACCGGTTTCTCGCCTTTCGAACGTTTTTATATGGGAGGAAGCGGCATCAGCGGTTTCCAGAACTTTGTGGCGCGTGAGATCATTGCACTGCGTGGTTACACCGACAATTCCGTTAACACGCAATTTGGTGATCCGCTTGTGGCGCGTTATACCATGGAACTGCGTTATCCCATCAGTCTGAATCCACAGGCAACAATTTTTGTTCTTGGTTTTGCCGAAGCAGGAAATACCTGGACTAACTTCAGAAGTTTTAATCCTTTCCAGGTGAAACGCAGCGCCGGTTTCGGCCTTCGTGTGTTTCTTCCCATGTTTGGTTTGCTTGGTATTGATTATGGCTGGGGCTTCGATAACATTCCGCACAGTCCGGGAAGCGGCAATGGCAAAGGGCAATTCCACTTTACGATTGGCGGAACACTGGGCGAGCTCTAACAAAAAAATGTTAATTGCCTGATAAACGCTTTTTCGGCACGTTATATGATTTAATTTTAAACAGCTATTAAAACCATGAAAAATACGATCCTCCTTTTTGCCGCATTGATACTGACTGCTGCAACCGGCTTTTCACAGGGAAGCGCCGCCAAATTCGGTTATGTTGATACCGATTACATCATGAGCCAGATTCCTGAATACAAGGCCGCGCAGAATGAACTTGACAAAACAAGTGTGCAATGGCAAAAAGAAATTGACACCAAATATGCCGAAGTAGACAAACTCTACAAAGCTTACCAGGCCGATGCCATCCTGTTGACCGATGAGATGAAAAAAAAACGTGAGAACGAGATCATCAACAAGGAAAAAGAAGTGAAAGACCTGCAGAAACAGCGTTTTGGTGTGGATGGTGAACTTTTTAAAAAACGCCAGGAGCTGGTTAAACCTATCCAGGACAAGGTATACAACGCGATTAAGTCTGTGGCCGAAAGAAACGGACTCGGGTTTATTCTCGATAAAAGCGGCCAGGTATCAATGCTGTACGCCAATACCAAATACGATAAAAGTGACGATGTATTAGTATTCCTTGGATATAAAAAGTAAATTTAACCCCTTAACAAACACCGTTTAACATTACATGAAGACTACATTTAGAAAAGCGGCCCTTACGATTGCCGCAGTGAGTTGTTTTACTTTTTCGCAGGCGCAGAAAATAGCCCACCTGAGTTTCGATTCATTGGTGAGCCTGATGCCTGAAACCAAAACGGCTACCGAGGCGGCTGAAAAATACCTGCAGGGTCTGAACCAGGAGATGATTGCCATGCAGGGTGAATTTGAAAGCAAATACCGCGACTACATGGAAAAACAAGCAGGTATGAGCGAGATGATCAAAAAAAATAAAGAAGAAGACCTTCAGCAACTGCAAACCCGCATCCAGGAATTCCAGCGCCAGGCTGAAATGGATTATAAACGCAAACAATCTGAACTCACCGCGCCTATCATGGAAAAAGCCAAAAAAGGCATTGAGGCTGTTGCAAAAGAATCTGGTTACAAATACGTGCTCGATACAAGTCCGCAAAGTACTGCCGTGCTTTACAATGAATCGTCTGACGACATCCTGAACGCGGTGAAGAAAAAACTGGATTCGATGCCATTGGCCGAAATTCCGGGAGCTTCTCCTGCCGGCGGTGTAAAAACGCCTCCTGCTCAGAACCCTGGCAACAAACCATCCACACCACCTGCCAACAAAGGCAAAAAATAATTTAAGAAAACCCTCCCGCTAAAGAGGGTTTTTTTAGTTTAAACAATCCGGAAGTTCAGCTGTTAATATGTAAATTTCAGTCAATGCCATCGCAGTATTC
>CAZFCR010000232.1:0-5960 GCA_964517305.1 uncultured Akkermansia sp. | reverse complement strand
CCGACAATGAGGCGCTTGAGGTACAATTCGTTGGCGATGCGCAGGTAAAGCGGCATGTTTAACGCGTTGTGATGGGTGATAAACGGCCTTGCCGTTGCGCCGCCTGGAATACTCTGCAGGATAGGCGTTTCCACCTCAAGCATACCGGCATTGTTAAGCGATTGCCTGATTGAGTTAACAATTTGTGTGCGCTTGATAAATGTATCGCGCACCTGCGGATTGATGATCAGATCCACGTAACGCTGACGGTACCTGAATTCAGGGTCGCTTACTTCGTCAAACGAATTGCCGTTTTCATCGGTTTTAACGATTGGCAAGGGTTTCAGCGATTTGCTGAGGATCTTTAATGAAGTAACATGGAGAGAGATCTCACCCGTTTTGGTTGTAAATACATAACCCTGAACACCAATGATGTCACCAATGTCGATGAGTTTTTTCCAGACCTGGTCGTAGAGGGTTTTATCCTCGCCCGGACAGATATCGTCTTTTCTAACATAAATCTGAAGACGTCCGCTGCCGTCCTGAATCACAGCAAAACAGGCTTTACCCATGTCACGGATGCTCATGAGCCGCCCGGCAATCGAAATGTCCTTGTAATTTAACTTATCGCGCTCGTAGTTATCCTTAATATCGCGGGCCGAAGCATTTACCTTAAATTCTTCTGCCGGATACGCATTGATACCCAGGGCGGTGAGCTCCTGGAGTTTTTGCCTCCTTAAAATCTCTTGTTCGCTAAGTTGAATGGACATTGATCTGTTAATTTAGGCTGCGAAATTACGTTTTTTCTCCTCAATTACCTACGTATCTGCTTAATTACAAGTCATTTTTGAAAAAACGCTGAGTATGGCCTCAACATTTTGTTTAATTTTAACAATCAAAGATTAAACAGAATGCTGTATATTTGTTTAAACAATTTACTTCAAAAGTTAAACAACATGACAGCTATTGAATTCAATACCCGAATCCTGCAGGAGAACATGTCACTGAAAAATTTTGCCTGGAGTTTAACTCGCAATTATGAGGACGCGATGGACCTTGTTCAGGAAACCATGCTGAAAGCGATCAGGTACCGCCAGAAGTTTGAAGAGAATACCAATCTCCGCGCATGGCTTTTTACCATCATGAAAAATACTTTTATCAATAGCTATCGCAAGAACACTAAAAAACGGGCGTTGATCAGTCAGGGCGACGATATAGCGATGCAGCGCGCATTTAGTCAGAACAGTCACAACCAAAGCGAGAGCCGCATCAATGCCAAAGAAATTATAGGTTGTATTAAAAACCTGCACGATGATTATAAAATTCCTTTTACCCGTTATTACAACGGTTATAAATACGAAGAAATCGCGCAACACATGAACCTGCCGCTTGGCACCGTAAAAAGCCGGATATTTGTTGCGCGCAAAATGCTGATGGAGCGGCTTAAGCACTTCAGTAACTGATGTCAGCACCTTCACTCAGCATATTCTGGTTCCGCCGCGACTTGCGTTTACACGACAACGCGGGTCTGTATTACGCGCTGAAAGAAAACAAAAACGTGTTGCCGGTTTTTATTTTCGACACCATCATCCTCGACAAACTTGAAAACAAAAAAGACAGGCGGCTCGATTTTATTCATCAGGCGCTTCAGGCGCTTCAAAAAAAATTAGCTGCCCTAGGCTCTGGTTTGCACGTTTACCAGGGAGATCCGGTTTCAGTCTTTAAAAAAATTCTTTCGCAACACAAGGTAAATGCCGTTTACACCAATCACGATTATGAACCGTATGCAAGGGAAAGAGATGAAACCATTCGCGGTTTGATTGAATCGCAGGGCATTATTTTTAAAACCAGTAAGGACCAGTGTATTTTTGATAAGGATGAAGTTTTAAAACCCGACGGCAAACCCTATACTGTTTTCACGCCGTACAGCCGCAAATGGAAAAGTCAGCTTCAGCCTTTTTATTACAGATCGTATCCCGTTGAAAAATATTTCAGCAGTCTGCACCAGTTCAGCGCACCTGCGTTGCCATCTCTCACCGAACTCGGGTTCGAGGAAACGGGTTTTGTTGCAGCAAAAGCGGCCATGCCTGAATCCTTACTGCTTGCCGAGTACAAAGACAAAAGAAATTTCCCGGCACTGAAAGGTACCAGCAGACTGAGCATGCACCTGCGTTTTGGCACACTCAGCATCCGTGAACTCGTGCGTCGTGCCTTGCCTCTGAGCGCCACCTGGCTTAACGAATTGATATGGCGTGAGTTTTACATGATGATCCTCTGGCATTTTCCTCATGCGGCAGAAGATCCATTTAAAAAAGAATACCGACACATTGCCTGGGTAAACAACGAAGCCGACTTTGATAAATGGTGCCGCGGGATGACGGGTTTTCCTATTGTGGATGCGGGCATGCGCGAGCTCAATGAAACGGGCTTTATGCACAACCGTGTGCGCATGATCGTCAGCAGTTTCCTTGTAAAAGATCTGCTCATTGATTACCGCTGGGGAGAAGCCTATTTTGCGCAAAAACTAAATGACTTTGATCTTAGTGCCAACAATGGCGGCTGGCAATGGGCGGCCGGCACAGGCTGCGACGCCGCCCCCTATTTCCGCATTTTTAACCCGGAAGCACAACAGAAAAAATTTGATCCTGAACTAAAATACATTTTAAAGTGGGTGCCTGAATATGGCACAAAAAATTATCCTCCTCCTATGATCGACCATGCAGCAGCGAGGCTCCGTGCGCTGCGTGTTTACAAAGAAGGCATTGAATCGCAGCGCCAGATGCGGTTGTTATGAGCTTTGCGCCATCAGGGTTTTCTTAGTTTTAAAAAGAATTAAATTCTATTCTTGAAATGTCGCTTAACCTGACAGGAAAATAATTGGGTCCGCGTAACTTTGGCGCAGTGCGTTCTCCGATCAGGAACTGATCTTTATAAATGTAAAGTGATTTTACGTAAAACCTGATTACCTTCTGGTCATTGGTGATCACCGTGATCTTTGAATCATAATTCACACGTTTGTACTGAACTTTGCCTACGCTGTTCAAAAAACTGATGGTGTCAATGTCGTTCCGGAACTGTTGCCTGTAAATGGAGTTTAATGTTAAACCTTTTACCTCACCCGTCCGCGGTTTCAGCCGGGATTCGAATTCCGTTTTGTTGATCGTGTAAACCTTACAGCTGCCCAGGCCGAAGAGTAGGAAGATAAAAAGGGCTGGAAGCCCCATGGGGCCTCTGAGAAAGTGTCTATTCAGTCGCATTAAATCAAATTTAATGCTAATAAATGTTAAGCCAAAAAATATTCGATGAAATCCCGGCTTCCGAAAAGTTAAAAATGAAAGCTGTGTTTAACGGGCCAGTTTAATGATGCGCAACTTGTCGAAAAGCAGGATCACAGGATAAACTGGATCAATTTCCCACCATTTAGCTGCAAAGTTAGGCCGCGAGCCGGCCTGGTGGTGGTTGTTCTGGAAAAGTTCACCCAATAAAAGAAAATCCCAGATCAACGTGTTTTTGGAGTGATCGGCGCACTCAAAATTACGGTATCCGTATTTATGTCCTGCCCAGTTAACAATAGCGCCCTGGATAGGCCCCATCAGGAAATGAATGGGCAACAGTAAAAACATCCACGGAGAAGATGCAAAGGCAATGTAAAAGGCAATGTAACCGGCCGCGAAGAAAAGACGTGTAAACCAGCTGTCGGCGATCCTGTCGATCACCGGATATTCAGGAAAATTCCTGTCGAACTTGGGCTCTATTTCAACACGTTTGTTCAGCACATCGTTGTAGATCTTTTTGGTGTGCATCATCATGGTAAACACTTCTTTAAAAAAGTGTGGAGTGTGCGGATCTTTTTCCGTATCGCTGTATGCATGGTGCATCCGGTGAAGAATGGCGTAAGCCCTGGCATTGAGATAAGAAGAACCCTGTGTTACCCATGCAAAAATGTAAAAAAAACGCTCCCAGAAAGGATTCATGGTAAACATTTTGTGCGCGGCGTAACGATGCAGGAAAAAAGTCTGACCGAATAAAGAAAGGTACCAGTGAAGAACAAGAAACAATAAAATGATCATAAGAGCCTGAATATTAATTAATGGCAAAGAACGCCATTTAAAGCGTTATTGTGAAACAAATAAAAAAGATTTGGGTATTGTTAACTCGTAAAAAAACCTCCCTTGTGAGGAGGTTTAAGATCTTATCCGTTCAGCGCTTCGGCACCACCCACGATCTCGAGGATCTCTTTGGTGATGGCCGCCTGCCGGGCCTTGTTGTACATGATCTTCAGATCACGCTGCATGGCTTTCGCGTTGTCGGTTGCTTTGTGCATCGCCGTCATCCTGGCGCCGTGTTCACTGGCGAAAGAATCAAGCATGGCTTTGTAGAACTGCGTTTTAACCGAACGTGGAATCAGCTCGCTTACAATGTATTCTTTACTCGGCTCAAAAATGTAATCAGCGTTGGATGACTTTTTTTCTGTTGAGCTCTGAACCACCGGTAACAATTGTTCGTCAACCGGGATCTGAACCGCAGCATTTCTGAACTGGTTATAAACCACCACCACTTTGTCGAACTGCCTGTTTACAAATGAATTCATCACCTGCTCAATTACAACCGATACATTCTCAAAACTGAGTTTATCAAACAAATGGCTGGCGTGATGCGGCACGTCCTGTCCGCTGATCACATACTTGGTGCGGCGGAAAGCATCGTGTACCTTTTTTCCCACAGGAAGAACAGTCACTTCCATTCCGGCAAAATCGTTGCTGATGAGCTGGTTGGTTTTTTTAATGATGTTGGAATTAAAAGCCCCGGCAAGACCCCTGTTTGAAGAGATGGCGATGATGAGCACCCGCTTCACGTTGGTATTGCGTGCGTACACATTTTCAGAAGCATCCACGCTGCCACTCACGTTCTCAAGAATGTCCCTGAGTTTGTTGGCATAGGGGCGCATCTGTGTGATCGCATCCTGGGCGCGCTTCAGTTTTGCAGCACTCACCATTTTCATGGCGCTGGTGATCTGCATGGTAGATCCAACTGAAACGATTTTATTTCTTACTTCCTTTAAACTTGGCATTTCGGCAAATTGCTTGTTTACAGGGCATGAACCGGCATAACCGGTTCAGCCTTTAAATTAATACTGGTATTTTGCTAAAAGATCTTTTGCAGCCGCTTCAATGGTGTTGGTGATCTCATCATTGAACTGACCTGCTTTTAAAGCATCAAGCGTTGACTTGTGTTTACGCTCCATGGCATCCAAAAATTCTTTTTCGAACTCACCTACTTTATTTACCGGAACACTTCTCAATAAGTTTTTGGTTCCAAGGTAAATGATGGCGATCTGCTGTTCAACCCTGAAAGGAGAGAACTGACCCTGTTTAAGGATCTCAGCGTTACGCGCACCTTTGTCGAGCACCGATTTGGTAGCTGCATCGAGGTCAGAACCGAATTTCGAGAAAGCCTCGAGTTCGCGGTACTGCGCCTGGTCAAGTTTAAGAGTACCAGCCACTTTTTTCATGGATTTGATCTGTGCGTTACCACCTACGCGGGATACAGAGATACCTACGTTAATAGCCGGACGGATACCTGAGTTAAACAAGTTAGACTCAAGGAAGATCTGACCATCAGTGATCGAAATTACGTTGGTTGGAATGTACGCCGAAACGTCACCCGCCTGTGTTTCAATAATAGGAAGAGCAGTTAACGATCCGCCACCTTTAACGAGTCCTTTGATGGATTCAGGAAGGTCGTTCATGCTTTGTGCAATGCTGTCTGAAGCGTTGATCTTTGCGGCACGCTCCAATAACCTGCTGTGAAGATAAAATACGTCACCAGGATAAGCTTCACGTCCCGGAGGACGGCGAAGAAGGAGTGATACCTCACGGTAAGCCACCGCCTGTTTTGAAAGGTCATCAAACACGATCAAAGCCGGACGACCCGTATCGCGGAAAAACTCACCGATGGCAGCACCTGCAAATGGCGCGTAG
>CAZFCR010000231.1:657-5964 GCA_964517305.1 uncultured Akkermansia sp. | reverse complement strand
ACAGGCACGTATTTTATCTGCTGCATGGCGTTTTTTGTGATCGGATCATCCACATCACTGAGCCAGGCAAAATCAATGAATGCCACCGCATTTTTATTCTGCGACACATAATCAATTGCCAGTTGTGTTGAGCCTTTCACGCTGCAGTTCTGCGACAGCGATCCTTTTAATACACTGTCGGCCATGTAATGCATCACCGAAGAATTGTTTTTATCAAAAAGTACATTCACTTTTATGTCATTACCGGCCGAATCCTTCAGCACCCCGTCTCCACCCGTTAGTTTTTTTACATCTTCAATACTCAGCCTGCTGATGTTTGTATGCTTATTGGTAATCACAGCCACACCACTGTATGCTACTCTTGAATAATCAGGAAAATACTGACGGGACGCGAATGCCTTACTCTCAGTATCGTTTAAAAGCCGCGATACCACAATGGCCTCACAACTGTCGTTAAAAAGGGCCTGCACCGCGGCGTTCTCAACCGTAGCCACCAGCTCTATTTTTGCATTCGGGTATTGCGACTGAAATGTGTACACCTGGTTCCTGACATGCAGATGTAAACCCTCGTCATAATACACACGCAACTGACCTGAGGTTGGCGAGTTGTCCTTATAATCGTTTTTGTAATGATCGCCGCAGGCGGTCAGCAACATCAGCGCAGGTATGACCAATAAGATCCTAAACATTTCCGTCGTTCAGTTTTTTAACCTGGTATAACCGGTAAGCCCGGTATACAGCGTAAGCCAGCAGCAATACAACAAAAAAAATACGTTTGCTGCCATAGAGCCTGTCGTCAAGGATGTCTGTAAACATCACAGCCAGCGCCAATCCGGTTACCACCAGGATCATCACAAGGCTAAACCAGAAGCTGATCATTCCCGAAATAGATTTCATCGTATAAAAGTAAAAAGGCCATAACAAAATGATGTTATGGCCCTGATTGTTTGTAGTCTGATTATTGAATTTTAAAGCTCAAAGGCAGGTTAAAATAACACTTCACGGGGCGTCCGGTCATTTTTGCCGGTTTCCATTTTGGCATCGATTTTACAACACGTATCGCTTCACGGTCGCAATCAGGACAGCCTGGCACACCTTTTAAAATTTCAACGTTTGAGATCTCACCGTTTTCGTTCACAACGAACTTAAGGAAACATTTTCCGCTGATGCCCGCTTCTCTTGCCATTGGCGGATACTGCAGGTTCTTCTGGATAAACTTGCCCATCTCGGCAATTCCACCCGGAAACTCCGCGTTCTCTTCCACGATGGTAAAAATTTCAGGCGCCGCCGGCTCACCAGGACCCGAAACATCGGTTGGTGGCGCAACAATATCCTTCTCGCCTTCCTGGTCTTTTTCACCCACGTTGGCTTCCTTTACTTCTTCCTGCAGTTTCTGAGGCTCTTCTTCTACCGCGTCGTCTTTGATCACCGGCGGCACAAACTTCACCATCTCAACCATTGGTGGTGGCGGCGGCGGCGGCGGTGGTGGCGGCAATTCTTCTGCCGGAGGCGGTGGTGTAAGGTCAACCTGGATATTGGTCATATCCTGTTCAATCACCACTTCTTCCGGTTTGTTATCAACCAGTTTTTTTACGCCGAGCAGCGCAACGCTGAATAAAAATACGCCGCCAACAATAAAAGTAACCACGCGGTTATAATTTCTCCTGAGTTCGTAGGCACCATACAGTTTGTTACGGCCATCGAAAACAATATCGTTGCGGTTGTCGAATGTTACATCTGTCCAGGTTTTCATAGTGTGCCTCCTCCTGTTTTTTCTTTAATGAGATCCAGTTCAGACTTCAAAATGTCAACCACCACATATTTACCAATCAGGTTGATATTTAGTTCATCAATGAGGTCAATCACATTTTTGTAAGTTGCCTTGTCATCTGTTTTGATGAGGATGGTTGGCGCAATTTTATCAGCCTTCACCTGGCGCACCATTCTTTTGTAGGTAGTGTCCTGCAGCTGGTTGTTCTTAAGCTGTTCCGATAATTTAGCGATCTCATCCTGCGCCCATTTATTTTTATCTGCCAGGTATTTGTGTAAACCCTCCTGTGCAAAACTCAGTTCTTTTAACTGCGTTGGCTCAGGACTTTCTTTTGGTTTAAACTCACCTTCGTAATAAAAAATACGGTCATCCTCTGTCAGCAACATCGTGATACCGTTTTTAATTGGTTTTTGCTCGATGGGGTCTGTTGGAGGAACCGGAAAAGTCAGCTCCATGGATTTAGGTTTGCTGAAGGTTGCCGTTAACACGAAAAACGTTAACAACAAAAACGCAAGATCCACCATGGGCGTCATGTCAACGCGGGTCGACTGTTTTTTGGCGCGCTTCTTGCCACCTTTATGGCCTCCGCCACCGCCGCCTTCTGCTATTTCTGCCATTGTTTAATTTTTGTTTCAATACCGGTTACCCGGCGTTAATGATTACTTTTCGTTAGGGTTGGCTTCAAGACTTGTAATCAGGTTAAACTGAAAAATCTTGAGGTCGGTGAACACCTTTACAATATCCTTCACAACGATGTATTTTGTTTGTGCATCGCATTTGATGGCGTATCTTGGTTTTTCTCCCCTGAATTCCTGGTTGGAAGCACGGGCTTCGTCGCGGGCTTCGTTAAAAATCTTTACAGCTTCGGCACCGCCAAAACTTACCCAGTCGCGCAGCTGGTTATTCAGTGAATCAAGCGGCACACCTTTTTGCGGCTGGAAAGCAGTTCTTTCCTTATCACTTGAATTCAAATAACGGGGCAGGTCTTTGATATCCACCCCAAAACTTGTCAAACCACTGAATTTTTTAACCTGCTCATCGGTAAATTTTACATCGTATTTTTCGCTCATTCGCTGAAGCGCCGCCATTTTAGCGGTGGCGTTGCTGATACCGAAAAAACCACGTCCCTGCTCATCAATGGTAATCATGATGTGATTGTCAGGAAGTGTGATCTGTCCGATGGACGAAGGCGGATCAACCGTTACCGGTTCAGCCATACGAAACGAAGCCGTCAACATAAAGAAAGTAACCAGCAGGAAAGCGAGATCCACCATGGGAGTCATATCTAACGCCGGTGCACCGCCTTTGGATGGTTTTTTTGACATTGCTTGTTGTTTTTAATTAAGATGAATGATTGACTAAAATTCCACAAATACAGAAAAACTATTTTCCTGTAGCCTGAAATTCCTGGATGATAGAGAAGCCTGCTTCGTCCATCGCGTAAGTGATCTGGTCAACCCTGTTACTGAAAAAGTTGTAGAAAATGATCGCGAAAGCGGAAGTCAAAATCCCTACGAGTGTATTCACAAGTGCCTCAGAGATACCTGTTGCGAGAGCGCCGGTGTCAGGAGCGCCAGCCTGGGCAAGTGCACCAAACGCGCGGATCATCCCCACAACCGTTCCGATAAGACCTGCAAGTGTACCAATGGAAGCCATTGTTGAAATTACCACCATGTTTTTTGACAACATTGGTAATTCAAGTGCAGTGGCCTCTTCAAGTGATTTCTGAATGGCGTGAACTTTACCTTCTTTATCCATGGTAGGATCGTTCATTACAAACTGGTATTTGGCAATGCCTTCGTGTACCACGTTGGCAAGCGATCCTTTTTGTCTGTCGCACTCTGCTTTAGCGGCTTCAAAATCGTGACTTGAAATAAGACTTTTGATCTTCGCTACAAAAGCATCGGTTTTGCCGCGGCCAAAAGCTTTCTGAATGGTGATGAAACGTTCAATAGCGAACGTAAACACTACCAGGAGGAATCCGATGAGGATGGGTACGATAAATCCGCCCATGTACATGGTTCCAAGAATATTCACAGGTTTGTGCGAGTCTACATCGCCGCCTTCAAAATTGGACGGAGCACCGAGAATAAATTTAAAGATAAAAACGCCGATACCGAGGCAAATTACAATGGCCAGTGCCGAAACGATTAGCGGAAAGCCTCCAGATGTTTTTTTTGTGCTCATGTGATGTGTTTATTTTGTTGTTAGTGGTTAATTTTTTAGAACGCCAAACTTAATTAAAATAGTTTTATAGAAAAAATAACCTGCAGGCTATTTTTATGTTTTTAACGCTAATTCGCGGTAAATATTTCAAAGTTTGGTGGCCCGGAGAGGCCTTGTTTTACAAGTGGTACGATTTTACACATATTTGGAAAGCAGATTACGCGCGACGCGCAACAAAGCCTGCGCCGGCAACCACAGTTTTTCCGGTAACCACTTGCGTCAGATCCGTTACAATTTCGGTTTTAAAATCAGCAAAAAAACAATGCCATGTAATGATATCCTCCAGCCTGGAAATATAACAATTTAGTAACATTTAACCGGCGGCTGGATAGCCTGGATGATATAGCTTCACTCATTATTATTCGCAGCTTAATAAGCACTTTGCCAATCCATAAATGTTTTTGCCGGGAGTAAAGATATATTCTTTATTTTAGTGGAAAATTTTATACTACCATGAAAAGAAAAATTACTTTATTAATGCTTGCGGCCAGCTCTGTTTTAACTATGACGTCGCAGGTAGTGCTTTCGGAGGATTTCACGAGTCCATTCAATTTGTCTGCTTCAGGTTGGACAGTTCAGAACAATGGTGCTCCGTCTGCAACCACAACTTCAAGCTGGTTTCAGGGTAACCCGGCCGCTTTCACTGCATTCAACGGTGGATCAAACAATTATTATGCAGCTAACTTCCAGAGTTTACCAGCATCTACAAGCGGAACCATCAGCAACTGGCTGATTACTCCAACCGTAAGTTTGTACAATGGCGCAATTCTAGAATTTGCAACAAGGACAGCCGCTCAAGCAACTGTTATTCCTGACCGTATGCAGGTGAGAATGAGTACTGCGGGCACAGCAAGCGCAATTCCTGCCGGTGCAATGAACGTAGGAACTTTTACTGACCTGTTATTAGACATCAATCCAAATCTTTCAGTTAATAACACTTCTGTTGTTTCTAACGGATCAGTAAACGGTTATCCCCAAGCCTGGAGTGTTTATACACTCGAAGTAACAGGTATCACCGGTACTGTTACAGGCCGCTTCGCTTTCCGTCATTTTGTTGACGACGGCGGACCTCTCGGCAACAACAGTAATTACATTGGACTCGACGGCGTAAAATACACTCTTCCGTGTAACCCGATTGTAAACAGTTATACTGTTTGTCCTGGTGTTTCTGCAACCCTTTCAGCAATGGAAGCAAATGCAAATACAACTTTCTTATGGGACAATGCGAGCACTTCTTCGTCTATCATTGTTAATCCTTCTTCAACCACAGTGTATACACTCTTCCCTGGTATCAACGGTGTTCCGTGTGG
>CAZFCR010000231.1:0-647 GCA_964517305.1 uncultured Akkermansia sp. | reverse complement strand
CCCTCGCCTCGCTTGTAGCGAGCGAACTGGTCGTCGGTCAGAATCTGAACGTTGAAGTAGCTGCAAGCGCCACCACAATCTGTGCAGGCCGTTCAGTTACACTATCTGCAACCAGCGCAGGTCAGTCATACAACTGGGGCACAACTCCTGCCAGCACCGTTACAGGTTCAAGCAATGTACTCGTTCACTCACCAATGGTAACCACTTCTTATACTGTTGGTGCTCTCAGCGGATTCTGTTTTGGTACTAACACGATTACCATCAATGTTAATCCAAACCCGGTTCCGACCGTATCGTTGTCCCCTGCTTGTGTTGGTGGCAGCATCACCATTGCACTGGGCGGAGCGGATTCATATATGTACCTTGGCAACGCCACCAATCCAAAAACTATTGCTACCCCTACTGCAGCGGGTGGATATAGTTTTGCTGCAGCGTTCATCAACAATACTGGTTGTTCTTTAACTGGCGCCATCAATTTCACAGTGAACGATAATCCTGTTGTACAGGTAGCTGCAACCAAAACTGTAGAGTGTACCAATAAAACAGTTACTCTTACTGCAAGCGGAGCCGACACTTACTCATGGTCAGGAAGCGGCACTGGAACTGTTAATCCATTAACTGTATCAACCGGTTCAACTGTAGGCACA
>CAZFCR010000230.1:0-5969 GCA_964517305.1 uncultured Akkermansia sp. | reverse complement strand
GGTCACGGTGTACCAGGGGCATTTATGTCGATTGTGGGGCATAACCTGCTCGACAGGGTGGTGGGAGAACAGAACATCACACAACCTTCGCGCATTTTAGATGAACTGAACAAAAGCATTGCAGAAACTCTACGTCAGCGTGATCTTGAAGACAATACCGTGCGTGATGGAATGGACATTGCGCTTTGCGCGTTTAACCGTGCTGAAGGTGTGCTCGAATATGCAGGCGCTTACAACCCTTTATGGCTCGTGCGTAACAAAGAAATTATCGAGATCAAGGCGGATAAATTTCCGATTGGCAATTCGCGTTCAGGCGATCCCAAAAGGTTTACCAATCACAGCGTACCATTGCAGAAAGGCGATACGATCTATATTTTTTCAGATGGTTTTTCAGACCAGTTCGGCGGCCCGCTTGGCAAGAAGTTCAAGTCGAGCGCTTTTAAACAACTGCTCATCAATTCTCAGAACCTTGACATGCCGGAACAATGTGCCCTTTTGGATCGCACCATTGAACAATGGCGCGGTAATCATGAGCAGGTGGATGATATTCTTGTGATTGGTACGCGTTACAACTGATCGCGATTAACGATCCGGTAAACCAAACCTGGCTCACCGCCGCAGGTATCTTCCCTTAAGAAACTGAGGCCGCACTTTTCGAGTACCCGGATAGACGCGGAATTTTCTTTCATACAGCGTCCCACAATATCGGGGAGATTAAACTGTTTAAAGCCGAGATCAATACTTGCCAAAGCCGCTTCCGTAGCAAAACCCTTGTTCCATTGCGAATGGAACAAACGGTAACCCACATCCACTTCATTTTTATCGGGTGAAAATTTTAAACCACACCAGCCTATAAAATCCTGCTGTTCTTTATGGATGAGTGCCCACCTGCCGAAACCATAAAGCCGGTAATGGTCGTAAGCACTGAGAAATGTTTTGGCTGCTTCGATATCAGCGAAAGCTGTGTCGCCTGTGTACCTGATCACCTCAGGATCGGCGTTTAACCTGAAAAAGGGTTCCGCATCCGCCGAACACATTTCTCTTAAAATGAGGCGTGGTGTTTCGGCAACGATCCTGTTCATCGTTTATACTCAGTCGAGTTTAAGAGTGGCGTTGCCGATCACGGCACCATCACAAACAATTTCAATCATGTAATTGCCCGGTACGTATTCGCCCTGACCTTCACAATAAGTAACGCCGCTGATCTCGGTGTTGGCATAATTCAGCGTTTCTTTGCCCGCAAAATATCCTACACTTTTATTGAACACAAATTTGTAATTCTCGTCGTAGTTTTTGGCCATTTCTTTGCCATCAGGCGTCATGATGCGGATAAAAACTGTTTTTTCACCGGCCTTCGCGATTTTATTTTCACCCAGACTGAAGCTCACTTTTATTTTTTCTGTTTTTTTGGCCTTGCTTGTCTCTACTTCTTTTTTTCCGCCCCGGCGGTAGGAAACTGCCTGTGGTTTGATGTTAAAACAGGTAAGAATGCTGCCTTTAACGATGGTTGATTTCAGTTCTTCCTTCTCTTTGATCAGCACGGTTTGTTTTACTTTTTCCTCATCCAGTTTTTTAAGCACTGTTTTTTTCTCGGCAACAAGTGTCTGGTTTAAGGTGTTGAGAGAGTCAATGGTGTGCACGTAACCGATCATGATCTGGCGCAGCGTCTCTGTTTCTTTGCGGAGCTTCGCGATCATGTAGGCATCGCCTTTGTGTTTTTCAGATTCTTTCAGCAGCTCCTCAATCCGTAGTTTTTTCTCTTCAATGTCTTTTTGCATGGCTGCGTCGGTCGATTGCAACGATTCATATTCCTTTTGAAGCGCCAGCAGGTCGGCTTTTACGTTGTCGCGTTCCACAAGCACTGTTTGTGTAATCACTTTTTCGTGAACCACCTTGTTTTTTTCCTGCATCAGCAGCCAGATGGTGATGCCGTTGGTGATAACCAGTAAACCTATGATGGACCAGTAAAGCAGGGCGCCTTTTTTCCGCCTTTCCTGTTGCTCTTTTTCTTCGTTCATACATCAAAATTACCATTCAAAATCACTACTTTAGTGTGAATTACATGGCACTTATCAACGATTTTTTGTCATTAATTTACCCAAGGCATTGTGAGGCTTGTACCAACCAGCTCTTCAGGCATGAAACGTTCATTTGTAATGCCTGCAAACTTAATCTGCCCAAAAGCAATTACCACAGGCAAGCGGATAATGAACTCGCCCGGGTATTCGCAGGCCGCGTGCCGCTGGTGAATGCCGGCGCCTTTTATACCTACGAGAAAAAAGCCAGGGTTCAGAATCTTCTGCACGCCATCAAATACAAAGGCCAGAAGGAACTGGGAGAATTTCTGGGTAATCTATATGCAAACGATCTTGTAAACGACAGCGCCTTCAGTGATGTGGACGTGGTGGTGCCTATTCCCCTGCACGAAAAAAAACTCCGGAAACGCGGTTACAATCAGAGTGAATGGTTTGCTAAAGGCATTGCTTCGGGTCTGGGCAAACCGCTGAAAAGTTCTTTGCTGGTGAGAACAAAAGAAACCAGTACACAAACCAGGAAAAAAAAGTATGAGCGATGGGAAAACGTAGAAGGAATATTCAGTGTAGTCTCACCGCAGGAAAATACAAACAACCACGTATTGCTGGTTGACGATGTGATTACCACCGGCGCCACCATTGAAGCGGCCTGTGTGCCTTTGCTTCAGATCGAAGGCATCCGCATTTCGGTGACGAGTATTGCTTTTGCCGCGCGCAGTTATGCCTGAGCGGCTATTCCGAATAAAAGTAATTCATCCGTGTCGTCCTGCAACACCACTCTTTTTTCAAAACTGAACTTCAGCTTTTCAAGCAACTGAATGGATGAACGGTTATCGGGCGTTGTAATGGCCACTACCCTTTGCAGTTTTAAATTTTGCCAGGCATAGTTTAATGCTGCGGCTGCTGCTTCCCGGGCGTAACCTTTGCCGGTGTGCGCCTGTAAGAGCGCGTAACCCAAATCCACATCATGGAGCGTGTCTCTTTTGATCAGGCCGCACATGCCAATTGGTGTTTTGTCTTTTTTAAGCTGAACCATTAAAGTGCCAAAACCGTTTTTCCTGTAGCTTTCCATCGGGCCTCTTGCCAGATAAACGCGCGCTTCGTCGGCAGTGCTGATGTGTTTGTCGCCAATAAATTGTATCCAGCCGGGAGAGTTCACCAGCTCCAGAATAAAATCACAGTCGTTCAGGTTAAATTCCCGGAGTTCCAGGCGTTCCGTTTCAATAACGGTTCTCATAATAAATATAAATATTGGTTTGAAGGGCTCAAAATTATACAAAATCACGCTGGTATTCGCTTAACTTTATACGTTATGCTTTTTGATGCCAGACATTTTGAACAGGTGTTCAGCGAACAGGCGCTGAAAAAGGGCCTGCGCCTGTTTGAGCGTGGTAAAACTGAATTAATCAAAAGACAATCGCCCGATTTTGAATTCGATTCGGGAGGTGAAAAAGTACAACTGCGCAAAAGAGCCGACCGTGTGCTGAGTTACGACTGCACCTGCACCAGCAAGTTTCCATGCGAACACCTGGCCTCGGTTTTGTTTTTTCTTCAGCAGGATAAATTAAGTTTACCAAAAACAAAAAGACCAGGCAAGGAAAACAACAAACGAAAAAAAACGAACGCCGCACATCTTTTTTCACAGCATTTTAGTCAGTTCTCAGGGCTGATCAAAGATTACCTCGCTGTTGAGCAGCTCACCGCCTCCGGACGTTCCGCTTTGTTGTCGGATGTTATGGTAACGGAAAGGAATTTGTCTGCTTTGGGTATCAGCACGCTGATCACGGATCTGGTGCTGGTAAGCGGACTCTCACCACTTTATTCGGGTTCTGTAACATCTCAGGCGCCGGGTGTGCACCAGATATTTATTGAGGCGGAAACACGTCTGCGCCACTCTTCTTCAAAAACAATGAGCCGCACCGAAAAGGAAGCCTGGCTGCTGGCCGCGGCCCAATCACTGCGATCGGGAAAGGTGTTGCACTCGGGTGCCTTTACCTGGCTGGTTCCCCGGGCACTTTTATTGACGAAAGATCTGCATGTGGTGACGGAATTGATGGAACTTACTGAGAAAAGAAAAATGCAGAAAGCTTTTCACGAAGGGTTTAACCGCTTGCTGGTTGTAAAGTGTATGATCGCGCTGCGTTTAAAAGAACTGAAACAGGGCAGGGTACCGGGCAGACTGCGCAACGCTGAACCAGAGTACAGCATTGCCATCGCAGAGTTTAATTTTTTAAAAAGGCATTCTCAACGCGCCTGGCAGGAACTGCACCTTTCCATTCAAAATCTGAGTGGAACTTCAGAAGGATCGGAACTGCTGACCTACGCCATAGCCACTGCGGCGGCGAAACAGGACGAAAAACAGGAACTGTATCTGATCAAAACCAGTCTGATCCAGCTTCCTTTCCTGCACAACGACAGGCTGCAGCGTTTTTTTGAGATCGCTGCCCCGGAAGATGTGACTGATATCACGGATGCGCTCCGTTTGTCTGCCGGCGCGGGTTCTGTTGAAAAATTCTGGACGTTTTTGATGGCCTCGGGTCAATACGACGAATTGTTTACTTTGCTTCGCAACGAAAAAAACAGTTTTAACCTGCTCCACGAAATGGCCATGCACAAACTGCCCGCACCCGGCGATGAACTGCTGCACGTGTATTGCAGGCAGCTCGAAACAGCGTTCTCACACTCGCCTTATGAAAGTCAGAAAGAAAGACTGGTTAAAAAATTATCCGCGCTGATGAAAGGTTTGTCAGCACCCGACAATAAAAAAATGATCACAAGGTTATCGGCTGATATTCTTTATCTGCTGAAACAGCAATACAAGGCCGCTAAAAACTCAATCCTCTAATAAAAAGATGGCTTCTTCGAATTCGTTGACCGACTTCAGGTCTTTTTTTTCACGCGCGAATACGAGTCCTTTTTTCAGGATATCGATGGCTTCAGGATTTTTACCTTCCGCCTCATAAAATTTACCGAGCTGGTAATAGGCCGGCACGTATTCAGGATCTAATTTTAATACCTTAAAATACTGATCAAGTCCCTGTGAGCGTGTAGCCTCATCGTTGCTGAGTTCCAGCGCGAGGGCGTAATTCAGAAAAACATCATCCGGCTCTGTTTTGAGCAGATGTTCGATCATGGCAATACGGCCGGGAAGTTCCATGGTGCGGTCAGGCTGAGGTAAATTGTTTTAAAAAGCGGATGTCGTTTTCGAAGAAAAGTCTCAGGTCTTTGATCTGGTATTTCAGCATGGTAATGCGTTCAATGCCCATGCCAAAAGCAAAACCGCGGTATTTTTTATCGTCGATGCCGCAATTGATGAGCACCTGCGGATCAACCATGCCGCAGCCCAGGATCTCTACCCAGCCGGTGTGTTTACAAATGTTGCAGCCCTTGCCTTTGCAAATGGTGCAGCTGATGTCCATTTCGGCGCTCGGTTCCGTGAACGGAAAATAACTGGGCCTTAAACGGATCTTGGTGTCCACACCAAACATTTCTTTTGAAAAATAAAGCAGGGTTTGTTTCAGATCGGCAAACGATACTTTTTCATCAATGTAAAGTCCTTCTACCTGGTGAAACTGGCAATGCGCGCGGGCACTGATGGCTTCGTTGCGGTACACCCGCCCTGGCGAAATAGTACGGATGGGCGGTTTGTTGTTTTCCATGATGTGCACCTGCACGCTGGAGGTTTGTGTGCGCAACACCATTTCCGGGTTCAGGCTCACGTAAAAGGTATCCTGCATGTCGCGCGCGGGGTGATTCTCAGGCGTATTCAGCGCGGTAAAATTATGCCAGTCGTCTTCAATTTCTTTGCCTTCGCTTACGGTAAATCCGATCTTCGAAAAAATGGAGATAATTTCGTTCTTCACCAGTGTCAGTGGATGGCGGGTGCCGTTCTGAATGCCCGGAAAACCTGGCAGACTCAGGTCCGGCACGGGCGTG
>CAZFCR010000229.1:0-5969 GCA_964517305.1 uncultured Akkermansia sp. | reverse complement strand
AGATCATCAAAAGTAAATCACAGTACAGGGAATATTGCAATACCCTTGAAGAATTAGTATTCATCAAATCAAAGAATAAAGAAATTAAGGATGAAATAGAGCTTCTCACCTTTCTTATCGGAAAATATGATGAGGAGCACAATTCGTTTGATGAACTAGATCCAATCGAATTACTTCATGCGCTAATGAATGATCATAATTTAAGAGCAAAAGACCTTGTTGAGATCCTGGACGTAAGTAAGGGCATGGTGTCTGACATATTACATTATAAAAAAGGTCTGTCAAAAGATATTATCCGCAAGCTGGCAAGTCATTTTAAAGTCTCACAAGAGGCGTTTAACAGACCTTACAAATTGAAATCAGAATTTAACTCACATCTTCGGGATGCAAGTGTGATGAATACTACTAAGAGATTGAGTCGTGTGCAATGAGCTCGTTCATATGATCCTGAGTACAGGCTTTGTGAGCAGCCACGTGATACTGTTTTGGTTTTCGGAAGGATCTTCAATCCATCAAAATAATAATAATCCTGCTCTTAACCACAGTTTTATTCTATTCATTGAACTATCAGTTTACCGCATATTCGTCCGCCTGCTTCGGCAGCAGCAAAAGTATAAACACCCGGCGTTAATTTTTGAATCGATAAGGCTTCGCCGCTTTTGTAATTCTGCTCTTCTATAACAAGCTGACCGAGACAATCAAAAATCTTCAGGTAACTGCCAGCAAGGTAGGGAAGTTTAAAATGAACAAACTGAGAAGCCGGGTTTGGGTAACAAATGTTTTTGGATATTGAAGTAATTTCATCTATACCGGTTATGTCTCCTGTTTCGTCCAATTTCAGAAGGAAATTTTCGAATACCCCGTTCGAATACATCGTCGCACTGTTGTACCTCGAGCCTGCCACCACACAGCCACCATCGGCCGTAAACGCCACGCTACGGGGGAAATAGTTCATTTCGCCACCGTACACTCTTTTCCATACCATGTTACCGGAGGTATCAATTTTTGTTACCATGATCCATGTATTGCTGGTTGCGTAATAAGGTGCGTAAAAATTTTTGTCAACTGTGTAGTTGGATGGAAGACCTATTGTGGTGACGTTAATTGTGAACCCATTATCATAATCGGTATTGGAAGAAAAATAAAGGGGATACTGCGTATTGCCGGGATAATTGTTGTTGATATAAGACATCGGTGAGGTGTTACCAACGAAGACTGCGTTTTTTACCACGTTGTACTTAACGTTCGAATTGGTGCAGTTGTAAAAATCCACTTCGGCATGTATATAATTTTTGTAGTTGCTTATCGGGAACACAATGCCTTTGCGCTTGTAAATATCCGCAAACCTTAAAACCATGTTTCCGCCTCCATCATAACAAAAATGGATGCTGTTGGCGAGAAGGTTCAGACAGTCAACAATGATCAGATTTGTGTCAAGGGTGATCTTTTGTGTGGTGTTAACGGTACTTGCGCAGGCAGAGGTGAGATCATCAGAGGCGCCGACGATTAAATTGTTTTGTGAGTGGTGTGTTTTAAGACGAAGCTCATCTTCCAGCCATGCAGAATCTCTTTTGGTGAAATCGAAACCCAGCTTGTACAACCTGGTTGAAATGCCGGTTCTTGTAGGAGAAACACCTGAAAAATACTCTCCGACAACAAAACCTCCGGAATAACGCACGAGGCCAGTTGGATTGGCCGGCGCAGAATGCGTGGCAATTGTATGCAAACCAATGAAGCTGTATGTGGTGTCAAGTTCCAGCACCACCAGAGAGTTTTGATCAGATCTTAAAGTATCTGAAAAGTTCGCAGGCCAAAGAAGACGGCTGCCGTGAAGCAAGGGAGGATAGTCGTTTACCAGCGTGATACCCCGCAGCAGGCTAATTGTTTTTACAAATTGCCGTGAACTGTTATACACCTTGATACTCGTGTTGCCAGGCGTTCCGGCGGTGAGTGGCGGTTTAAACGAAACCACACGGTAATTACCATCTTTGGGATAGGGCAATGCTGTTACATAAGGATGGATGGAATCAAACGCGAGTCCGAAAAATTGCGCTTGCAGAGCAACACTGAAGTTTAATAAGAGCCAGATCAGGCTGGTCTTTTTTGTCGCAATGCGAAATGATTGAAGTTTAGTAAACATTAAAAATGGATGTCCGACAAATCTATGAAAATAATAGCAGGTTTAACGACAGCAAATTTGCCAGGTCCAACAGGGTCGGTTTCACACATTATTTCGTGATTACACTTTAATGTAGTTTTATACTATATGGAACATTTATTAATTTCATAATATTAAACCCAGAATATGATCGATTCTCTCTATCCAATATCTCCGGCTGTGAATGCGGCGGAAATTACAACAATAAGCGCAGTTTACAGAAAACAGGTGGTAAAAGTGATGTTGTCTATCTTGTTGTTTATTGTCAGCTATATCGCCGTTTTGGTTGGCAGCGTTGCTTTTGTAGCCCTGTGCTTGTTTCTGGCGGGTCTGTTTTTAAGTTTCGTCAGAAATTGGATTGGATTTCTTTTATTGTTAGGTGCTGGGTAAGCGAAAAAACTACGCGTACCACTCACCCACGCAGTGAGAAGAATGATAAACTGTTTCGCATGATGGAAAGGTCAGTGAAACTTCTGGAAGAAAATGATTTTCCCAACCGGATTCTTAAATGGGAGACACAGGCCTGGGGTGAGAATCCGGCAGATTTTGGGAGAAAATAAAACTCATTGCTCTATTTTTGCCCCGCACTCCCCGCAATATTTTCGTTCTGTTCCCAACAGAGCGCCGCAAGCCGAACAGATTCGGTTGTTGCTCTCTGATTTTGCCTGTACAGGTTTTTTGAAGAAAGCAGAGGGTATTTCCTCTATAAACTGTGATTCATTTCCAAGATCGGTGATAAGAAACAATTCTTCTTTTGCACGGGTAATTGCAACATAGAACAACCTACGCTCCTCTTCCAATAAATTATCGTATTTAATATCCTTTACCACACGGAAAATAACATCGTCTAACCAGACATCCGGGAACCCGCCACTGCCTTCACTTAATCCCACAATAAAAACCGCCTTTGCCTCCAGGCCTTTCGACGCGTGAATGGTTTTAAAGGAGGCGAATAGTTTATTGCGTTTGGCAGCTTCGAAATAAGGGCTTGCCATTTTGCTGCGCCGCGACAGAACAAGTATGTCTTCAGGGTTATAGCCTTTGTTTTTCAGATCTCTGAGCTTTTCAATAAAAAAGTCGACGTCGTCTGCGCCGGGCTTCCTGGTTCTGTAAATTTCTATATGACTTGGATTCTGTTTAAAGGCGGAAACCTCTTTAGGTATTTGATTTTTATTGTGTTTTATCACTTCGTTACTGGCCCCCACAATCGTTTGCGTGCTTCGGTAGTTTACGTCGAGCTTGTGAATATCGCATTCCGGATAATGTTTTTCAAAATTCACAATATAGTCTACGTTAGACCCCCTGAACCCATAGATTGCCTGCCAGTCGTCGCCCACACAAAAGAGCTGGGT
The DNA here is from genome assembly GCA_964517305.1 of uncultured Akkermansia sp. Taxonomy (GTDB): domain Bacteria; phylum Bacteroidota; class Bacteroidia; order B-17B0; family Aurantibacillaceae; genus Aurantibacillus. The sequence continues at coordinate 2,459 of CAZFCR010000229.1, read as the reverse complement.
GGAGGGTGTTACAATGGCGTCGAGCAGCTTTACCTGAAGACTGTTCACATCCTGGAACTCATCCACCATTATATATTTAAATTTCTGCTGGTATCGGTCGCGGGCCTCAGGGTGCTCTTTTAGAAGCTTGATGGTAAGAATGATCAGGTCCTCAAATTCAAGATAGGACCTGTTTGTGCAGTACGTTTTATATTCTTTAATGAGTGGAATAGCTATGTCAAAAAAATTACGTACGCGTTCGTGTTCATTTTTTTGCGCTTTAGTTAATACTTCGTCAAAATCAGAATCCTCTGTCTTCATCATGCTTTGCAACCTGAGAACAAGGTTGAGGAATTCATTCACTTTATCGTGGTAACTTCTGAATTCTTCTTCATAACTCAATGCCGACCCCGTATCCAGCTCTTCACTTATTCTGCCAAGTATGATCCTCTCCATCGCCAGATTAAAAAGGTTGCTGTCGTTCATCATTTTTTCGTGGGTGATGACACAATTCCTACCACCTTCCTGGAATTGCTTTTCTTTCTCTTCGGTAGGATAACTGAGTTCGGACTTATGTTCAAGGAAAAGGTCGGCCTGAGGAATATAAAAATCCGGTTTAAAGCTAAAATCTTTCACATTGATCTCCGGTTCATAGAAATAACGAACATTGTGACGAAACAGCCAATCGGCAATGTCGCGTTCTGATTTTGATTTAACGGTTTCGCCTTTTAGTGTAAGGTAAGTTTTTTGCTCTTTACGGTCACGAACGGCCATCTCCCGATCAATTTGGGCCTTATCAACAAAATAATCCAGAATGTAACGTTTAAACCGGAGTAAAAAATCACGGTCACTACAGGCCTGGATCAGCATTTTGTGCATTACATCGCGGCGTGTTTCGGAAGCAACAGGGGTTGTTTTGCCTACTTCCTTTCCATTTGAGTTTTTATCATCGGTGAGCAATTTAAACTGGTTGTCAAAAACCGGATTACCGTGCGCCTTGAGGATAGAATAACAAAGTGAATGTATGGTTCGTATGGTAAGCTTTTCAATCCAAACCTGCTCCTGAATGCGTTTTTTCCTTTCGTTCTCCTTAAATTCTTTATTGAGGTGCTTGTCGTTTAGTATTTCTTCATAGGTGCCGGTATCATCAGTTTCAACTATCAGCCGGTCGATCATTTCATTGGTTGCATTTTTCGTGAAAGTGATGGCTAAAATGCTGGATGGTTTGATGTCCTTTTCGAAAATCAGGTACCTGAGTTTTGCGATTACAGTTTTTGTTTTGCCGGAACCTGCGCCTGCAAGCACCAGTACTCTCCGGTTTTCTGACAAAACAGCACTGGATTGTTTTTCGTTGAGGGATTTTAGAATCATCTGAGACATTAGGGTATCCAAATATATAATAAAATACTTTTGTATAATGGATTCAGGCCAAGCCGCGAAAATCAAGGTGTGCCTCTGATTGGTATGATGATAGAAAAACGGTCAGTCAAAGTATAACGTAGCACTCATTGCGGCCTGGCTTAAAGTTTGAATCCAAAGTGTATGCAACTGAAATCCTGTTTTAATATATTTTTTCTTCTGAGTGTGATCCTTTGCAGGGCGCAAAGTGACAGCCTGGCGGCGCTTAAACCGTCCAACAGTTTCAGCCTGGAGTACGATAACGACTTTTTCAGCGCCACTGATCGTTATTATACCCAGGGAACGCATCTCCGGCTTACGCTGGGCGCGTTTGAGAAATGGCCCCTTTTTCATTTGCTTCCTGCGCTCAGCCAGGGTCGTGCTTACAGTCTGAGCTTGCAGCAGGATGTGTTCACGCCGCGCAGCATCCGCTACAAACAGGGTGCGGTGTATGAAGGTGAACGGCCATTTACAGCCACGCTTTTGCTGCGACATCAACGGCGCAGCTTATCGGTCGAAAAAAAAATGTTGTTGTACAGTTTCTTTGACCTCGGCATTTTAGGTCCGGGGGCATTTGGCGCGGAAACACAGATGGGAATTCACAAGGCGCTCGACAATATTGCCCCTCAGGGCTGGAGTAATCAACTAAAAACAGACGTGATCGTGAATTACAGCGCAAGGCTTGAAAAATTTCTGGTGAACAATTCCTTAATAGACCTTTCTGTTTTTGGTGCCGGCCGGCTGGGAACACTTTATTCGGACGCGGATGCCGGCGTTCAGTGCCGTTTTGGCTGGCTTGACGGAACATTTGACGAGTCTCTTCGAAACAATTTCAGTCTTTGCATTTTATTCAGAGGTTGGGGCAGGGCAGTTGGTTATAATGCTACTTTGCAGGGTGGACTGTTCAGCAGCGGTAATATTTACGAGTTACCGGATAGCCAGGTGAATCGCTGGCTGGCACAGTCAAAAATAGGTATACTGTTCAGGTTCAGACGCGTTGAACTTGAATACAGCAGGTATTTCATCAGTCCTGAATTCAGGGAGGGTCTCGCGCACAGCTGGGGACGCTGCGGTCTGAGTGT
>CAZFCR010000228.1:0-5984 GCA_964517305.1 uncultured Akkermansia sp. | reverse complement strand
TGCCGACAAAATCCAATGAATGGGGTGAAGACGGAGGAAATATATCCCCCTTTTCCCTTTTAGAGTTGGTACTCTAAATTGGAGTTTGTAGTTCCTCATCTTTCCCTATAAATAGGGAGAGAAAAATCCAATTTTACGATTTGTGGCAGAAATTTTGTGCTTGTCTTACAACTACTACAACAAGCACGAGACCAGATGTTTTTACTATATATTTGAAAATTCCTCAACAGCGAGACAACCAACATAAGTGGATTCTGGTGAAGTGGTTCGGTATTAAATGACACAAGTATCAGCCTCCTTGTTCTTTGATCAATAGAAGAATCATCTCGTAACTACAATAGGGATATTAATTTCTTCTGAACCATTTCTTCCAGACAACTTCGAATAAGCATTCTAATTTCATATAGTGCTAACTCTGGCGTTTGTCCATTTTCATCTTGATACTTCTTCCATTGAAAAGAAAAAGACGTTTCTTCTGATATAAATTTCTTCTCAGTTAATACTTCCAGGCAATCATGAAGAAATCCTCCTTCTACCCATTGCCCATGTTCATGTCCATAACCGTTTTTCCAGACCCAATTCGGCCAAGTTTCCAAAAATTTACTATAAACCTGTTGTACTACCTTATATACACCCTGTGGTAACCCTACTATGCGTGTTCGAGGGTTGGTTTTATTATAGGCAGCAACTACCTGCTGCATAAGCGTTTCATATTTACAAGGGTTAGTTAAACCATCGACATTTTCTAACACTCGTTTTTTCAACCCTGGAATTTCGGTGTTAACCCAAATCGTCGCCAAAGCTGATGTTAAGTAAAAGTGTGCATTCCTCTGCTTTAGCGTATTCGGTAAGGGACAGCTAATGTTTACCCCGTTAAGAAAACCATTGACGAGTTTTGGAATATTCTCCCGGTCCGATGAGCTAACGTGCGAACTGTTCAGGGATTCATAAAGTCGTCCTAAGCCTATTTTAACTGGTTCCTCCATAAAAATAAATAGGAAGAAATTTTTTGCTTTTTCGGCCCTGCTGATGTATTTTAGGGTGATGCCAGGTAAAAAAATAGATGATCGGAGCGAACTCTCTAAAAAGTTCGGTGCTAAGCTGGCTGTGCTCCGAGAAAAGAAAGGTTACACAAGCGAAGAGTTAGGGTTGAAAGTTGGCATGCACAAACAAGCTATATCCAGGCTTGAGAACGGATGGGCCAGCCCCTCGCTCGATACTGTCAATAAACTGTGTGAGGCGTTAGGAATTAAACTTGCCAGGTTTTTCAAAGATTTTAAGTAATTACCCCACTTTATATTCCCAGTACCTGTGCCAGAACGATTTCGGTAGATTATCTAAACGTTCCTGAATCATTTTTTGTTTTATAATTTCATCATAGTATCCACGTGGCTTACCAGCGCGCTTGGGTAGATTATCTGCATCTTCTTTAAATTGTCTCGTGACTTCATCTTTCAAGAAGTGATAATAGTCCCTTTTTGGAGCGAAGCCGTATATAAACTCCATATTCATTGCCTCGGCGAACTCTCTTAAAACGGCAATACTGATATTGCCCAACTCCTCACTTTTTTCGTAGCCAAGTATTGCCTGATGAAAATTAATTTTGGCTGTTTTGTCAGGATTATTATGTTCACGAATCGCTTTCATTCGGGAGGTGAGAAAGCTAAGTGGTATATTAAAAGTGGTCCGAATTTCTCGAATCCAGGAGAAATTCTTTCGAGGCGCGGAATCTGATTCGACAACCGAATTGTTAAAATCAGGTGGTTTAATCCCCGACAGACTCCTAAATTTTTCGATTGTTAAGCATAAATTCTGAAGTCTACTTATTGCTTCTTTTTGACCATTCTGTAATTCCATAATTACATAATTTATTTGCTAAGTAAGTTATAAATTACAGTTTTTGGCAAAAAAACCTGTATAATGCCCCCGGCAAATTTGCTAACAAACTGTATATAAGCTACATATATTGTGGCCTCGCCCTAAATAATCTTTTTTTAAAAGGTCTCCCTATATTACTATGACTGACAAAAGATACATCCAAGGGGCTAAAAATTCTTTCAGACCCGTCAAAGTTTCCAAGATTCATTTTGCTCGTTTCGACAGCGGTTGAATTTCTATAAACAGAAATCTGCCCAGCAATAAGTCGTAATCACATGGGAGCGATTTCTTTCTATTCAACTCCACTTTAGAGTATAAAAAGTAAACAAATTTGTTTACCAAAATAGAACTTTTCAATTCGTGATTGCGTATAAGTATGTATAAAATCGAAATAAAGAAATAGAAAAATGAAATCAATTGAAGCGTTGTTACAAGAAGTTGATAGCAACATATCCGAACTCGAAGCCCAGTTGTCATATTGGAAATCTGTGCGCCAGGCGCTGATTCAATCCGAGGTGTCAGCAATTGTTGGTAATCGAGAATTAAAGAGTGCTCATACGCCTGCCGTTACTAAGGCCGTGAATAGAACAGTTCAATTGCCTGAATTAGCTGCAGCCGATTATGACGTGTCGTGGCACTTTAATCAGAAGCTGGTCTACTTCGCTCGACAGAACAAAAGAGCGTTCAGAAATAAAGACGTAGTAGCTTTTGTGAATAAAATGGAAGGAAAGGAAAAAGCCGCCCTTACACTCACGAAGAATCCGCCAAGTAAATTTCAATTGGCAGTGGAACAAAATGTACTGGTGGGATTTAAAGTTGCTAATTCGAATCTCCACACGTTTTATGTGCTTCCAGAGTGGCTTTCAGCAGATGGAAAAGAGGTGAAACAACAGTTCCGACCTCCCGAAGAGGAATATGGGAATATGCCTCCTGAACGCCGACACCCTCAGCACTATGTCTGGTTAAGAGCATCGAAATAAAATAATCAACTAACAATTTGCAAGCGCAAAGCCGGGAACCAGATCACAGTATCGTGGTTCCCTGGCGAAGCCTTGTCCTAACAAAAGAAAAAAATGGGAACAATACTTCCGATAAATAACACAGCTCTTAGATTGCCGTCGTATTACAGTGACGACACGGTAAGGAAAGTTGCAAGAAAAGTTACCGTAAAAGGGGCCTTGCGAGCGCTTGATACTTTCCAAGCGTTTAAAGAGCGCTTTCGCACTGAAGAGGATGTACTACACGAGATTTTCGTAGCACGCATAGGAACCTCGGAGACAAGATGCCCAGGGTGTGGACACCAAGCGCTACTTTCTTACAAGCGAATTGCGCACACAAAACAGTATCAGTGTAAGTACTGCAAAAGTAAAGTGTCGCCACTGAAAGGCACACCAATCGGCGGCACACACCTTCCACTCGACAAAGTTTTTGAGTGTATCTGGAAAATGCTAACCAGTGGGGGACATCCCGTAACAGGCGCTGAAATCCAGCGAGAATACGGTTGGAAGATATCAACTGCCTGGGCTTTGCTGCACAAGCTTCGAAAAGATTGGATGGGTGTAATAAACATGTCATTCGCTTTTGATAAGTACGAAGAGGTCGAAATGGATGAAGTCTACATCACGACAGAAATACCCGAAGGACAAAAGAATGAAAAGCTAAAGCGAGGACCAGAAAGCCAACGACAAGTGAAAGTATTTACAATATCTGGTAGGAAATCAGGAGTATTCAAAGCAATCGTTAGTATGGAAATAAATACTGCCACAGCTGTGGCAGCTCTGCATCGAGCAGGTGTCACACAATACAACTCTATTAAAACTGACGAGAAAAGTATTTATCCACGATTGGAAGAATACGGCTTTGAGCACGCAGCTTGTAACCATAATAAGAAACAGTATGTCGGAGATGAAAATGCTCATACAAATACTCTTGAAGGTGGTCACGCACTTATGAAAACAGGTTACATATGGGTTCACAAAGGAATAACAAGAAAGTATGTTACCTCATATTTATACGAAACAGCATTTCGGCTTTCTGTTCGAAATAAAAGCAAAATGTCGGTAATCGACTTAATGCTTGAGAACCTCTCTCCATTGTTTTAAAACATGAAGAAGGAAATAATAATCACTACAGACTTGTTTGTGAAAGCAATTCGTTGCTATAAGTCAGCTTTTCTCACTGCTACTGGTGAGTTAGAAAACGAAGATGCCGATAACCGTGACCTTTTGGAAAACGATTCGCTACTAATTGAAAAATTGCATAAGGTCGTTGCTCCTCATTCTCGTCTAATTCCTGATAATATCGGTCACCAGGAGCAAGCTGCTTTAACAGCCGAAATGCGGAAGTCAAAGTCTTACACTATTCGGAACGCAACATTCATGAAAGATGGTGCGGTTGCAAATATTCATGTATTGCAAAAAGACAAATATGTAACGGCTTGGGAGTTTGTAACATCATCACAAGGCATCTACTCATCAGATTTGTGGGCGGTGTCTTATAAATACTATATGATGTTAGAGTGCGGCATTCAAGTCGACAATTATAAAGTAATCTATCTGGACAAGAATGCAGTACTGCTCACTGGAACACTTGCTGACCAACTGTTTAAAACTAAACTGTTGACACCAGAGTGCAGAAGAAAAATGTTTGAGGTGGAGCAGTATCTAAGCGAAATAAAATTATCCTTTAAGATTGCAGGTGGGCCTAATACCCCCTTAGGCTACCAGTGCAAGTTTCCCTGGCCATGTCCGTTCACCAGATTTTGTTGGAAGAGTATCCAAAAAGGAAATGTTTTTGAATTGCGTGACATGAAATATCCCAATCAGTTTAGAAATTATCAGAAAGTCGACGGAAAATTTGATGGTATTGATAAAACGAAATTATCCACGGCTGACAAAATTCAGGTTAATTCTACATTAAGTGGAATAACACATATTACTCCAAAGAAGGTGGAGTCTGTCGTTGAAAGAGTTACTACTGCTTTGGGTTACCAAGTGCTGGACATAGCTTTTGTTAAACCAGCATACCCAGAATTTAAAAATACATCGCCCTTCAGCTACATTCCTTTTGCTTTTTGCTTAAGCAAAAACGTTGAGGGCACCCTAATATATTCCCATCAGATTATCAATATACATGGAAAGTACGACACCCGCAAGGAGTTAGTGATTTCATTGATAGAGGCAGCTAAAACGACTGCCTCACCAATTGTTTGTTGGAACGGCTCATTCATTAAACAGAGACTTCGAGAAGTTGCAGATTGGTTCCCAGAATTGGAACATGATATTTATTTATTACGTCGAAGAATTATCAGTCTATATAAACTGTTTGATGAAAGAGATTTTTACCATCCACAGTTTTATGGTCGGGCAGACCATTCAGGAGTTATTAAAGCATTTTATCCTGAGTTTCCTGCAAAGGGCAGTCTTAGAAATTACCATGAAGCGAGCCGACTTTATTTTCTGGGCAAAAAGCAATCAGAGAAAGAATGGAAAATCAGTTGCGAAGACATAAAAGAGTTCCTCGCCTGGAACACGAAAGCAACACATTACGCATTAAAATATATCGCTGACGAATTAAATAAAAAATCATATGAAGCATAAAATATCCAAATCATCATTTATTAGGGCATCCCAGTGCCTTAAGTCAATTTACCTCCATTACAACCACCCAGAATTGAAATTACCTGTCTCTTATGAGCAACAGGCTCTGATGGATAGCGGGACAGAAGTAGGAAAAGTTGCGCGGCAACTTTTCCCTACCGGGATTGATCTTACAGAGGGTGGTATGGTTTGTAACCCCGAACTTATCGAAGTGACCAGAGCAGCAATCGACAGGGGTGAAAAGGTCTTATTTGAAGCAGCTTTCTCCACGCCAGATTTATCACTTCGATTTCAGGCTGATATTCTTGTGATCGAAAAGGATTTAACAAGGTTGATAGAAGTTAAAAGCTCAACAGCAATTAAGCAACCAGAACATATAATTGACATAGCGTTTCAGTGGTACGTTCTAAAGCAAAGTGGATATAAGGGTGATGTACGTGCATTTGTAGCGCACCTGAACAATCAGTATGTGCGGGGCAAGGAATTGGATGTGAATGAACTTTTCAC
>CAZFCR010000227.1:3856-6001 GCA_964517305.1 uncultured Akkermansia sp. | reverse complement strand
TACCAGAAAGCACATGACCTTAGTCATTCTAAATCACGTTTTACCAGGCGTATTTCTACCGGAAATAACTTTAATATTAGCCAACCAGCCTTTTATAAAATTTATTGTTTATTTGTTTTTTCAAGCGCGTCGATAATATCTTTCAGGCGATTAGGTGTAACAGGTTTGATGATATAGTCTGAAATTTCGCTTATTTTTTTTGCCCGCTCTAAGTCGACAGGATCAACTGAAGAGCTCACCATGTAAATAGTCACCTTCTTTCCAATTGTAGGTTTTATTCTCACATATTCTTCAAGAAATTGCCAACCGTCCATAACGGGCATATTGATATCGAGGAAGATGACATCCGGAACATTCTCATTGTTGGCTACATTATCGATCAAAAATTGTATGGCTTCCTCCCCATCGGAAAATACAAGAATTTTTTTTGCAAGTTTCTGAACTTCTATGGTTCTTGTTACGGTATACTGATAGACCTGATCATCATCTATCACACAAATAATAAAGGGTCTATTCATAATTACCTCTTGGTTTTATTATTAAAGATTATTGTAAAAGTCGTGCCAACGCCAACTTCACTTTCTGCGAAAATCTTTCCCCCCATAGCCTCCACCTGTGTCTTAGTGATAAAAAGCCCTACGCCCTTAGCTTCCGGATGCCTGTGAAAAGTTTTATTTAAACCGAACAGCTTGCCACCATGTCTTTTTAAATCTATTCCCAAACCATTATCGGTTACGGTCATTACAATCTCATCATTAATCGCATTTGTCTCAAAATGGATATTAGGCACGCGTTGCGGAGACCTGTATTTTATGGCATTTGAACAAAGATTAAGAAGAATACTCTCAAGATAGGATTTTGGGTATTCCATAACCTTTGCTTTCGAGAAGTTGTGACTGATTACCGCTTTTGTATCAATGATGCTGCCGGCCAGAGTTTCCTCGATTTTTTTGAGAGAATCCTCAAACGACAGCAACTCTCTTTCTTTGCCTAAATCTCCCTGAATTTTCAGTGATTCAATCAACTCATTTAAAGTAGATGTAAGGTGATGGATGACAATTTCAAATTTTGAAAAAAGAACCGCTTTATCCTGATCTGATGTACTTTCCTTATAAAAATGCAGCAGTGAGTTCAAGTTACTGACCGGGGAGCGCAAATTATGAGAAGTAATATGCGCAAAGTTTAAAAGCTGGCTGTTCTGTTTATGAAGATGATCGGCCAGAATTTCAAGATCTTTTTTTGTTTTCTTTAAATCCGTAATATCTGTCGCTATTCCGAGGTAACCCCTGATATCTTTATTCTCATCAAGAATGGATGTGACCACCAATTGAACCGGAAACCGGCTACCATTTTTTCTGATGTATGTCCACTCGCGGGATTCAAATTTTCCATGCCTGGGCAACTCTACAAATACATCAAAACCGCTTATTGTTCTCGCAAATTCAGTCGTCAGCTCTTTGCCTCGGGTGACTATTTCTTCTGCTGAGTGGAGAATGGCAGGAGTTTTCTTGCCAATTAATTCTTCTGCGGAATAACCTAAGAGATTTTCTGCCCCTTTATTGAAATTTGTAATGATTCCCTGTCGATCTGATGCAATAATGGCTACCTGCGATGAGTCAAATACCGCACGCAGTTCCTGGTTGCGTAAGGCTACGGCTTTCTCCAGATTTTCGTTCAATTGTCTGACCTCCTTCTCCGCCTGAAGACGTTGAACATCCGTTTTATCTAACGATTCTGCAGTAGACCAGATAAGATACAAACCCACCAAGATGAACGAGATCGCAAATAATGCGATCCCAAACTCAACATCTACCAGCCCGAACCGATGGGTTTCAATCCTTAAAAAACCTAATATGGTCAGGCTCACCAGCATTCTTGGAAATAATTTCCGGGCCATCTTGCTTCCAACAGTATCCCCGGTAAACAAACGAATAAAACCCGTTGATGGATTAATCAAAGAAACCCCAAAGGACAATATAAAAAGAGAAACAGATGTGTGAAACGCCATTGAGGAAAGAAATGAAAATCTGTAGAAATCGGGAACTTTAAAAAGATATCCTACAATGGCGATAAAAGAAATGAGCGAAATTAAATGGAGAAAAAATTAATTCTAATATTCCTATTGTTTTTATATCCTCGCACGAA
>CAZFCR010000227.1:0-3846 GCA_964517305.1 uncultured Akkermansia sp. | reverse complement strand
TTTGTCTTTTGTTTTATGAGAAATAAAAAAGAAACGCCGAGAAATAAAATGCAGATTGCTGTTGTAGGAGCCATTCTCCCGGGGTACGAATCCTGCTTTAACAGTGCTTCATGATCTTTAAAGACAAATTCATCTATTCCAAGATTTACCATGAAGATATCCTGTATCAGAGCTGCTCCGCTGATAACTATTAAAATACAGGATAAAACAATTGTGATGCTTTTATATCTTTCTTCGATAATTATATAAAAAATCAAGCCGCTTATCATTAGAGAAAGGGCGGTGTTGAATTTCATACTTACATAACCGGGAATCACGGATTTCAGGACTTCGATTTCAAAAATCCATCCAAAGATGACAGAGAGGCTGGTGACCATTAAAAAAACACTCACAAACGAAAGTATTTTCTTATTCATTTAGTTACATTTTTATGGACACAATTTACGAAAAAGGGAGATCATTCTTCTACAAATAGCGCTGTATTCATCCCGATCCGGCGTGTTATTGGTTAAATTTATGTAGAGAAGATGTCAGTGCCGCATAGTTTTTTTATGACCAGAATCCCTTAATCTTAAATTTCTGCACACCATAAGGAATTATTAGCAGTCTTTCTGCATTAATTTCTGTGCCTAAACTGAGGTTGCTCAAACGAGAGTGCCAGAATGCACAACTTAAACGAATCTTTTAATTTGGCAGGAATAGTACGAACAATAATCAGCGCTTTAAAGCGTCATTAAACCATTAAACAAACTGAATTTGAATAAATCTACTCGCATTTTGAATTGACCGGTGCAAAATCAAATCAAACCTTCTTCATCACCATCTGTTGCGTCTGACGGCTTTTCTGCTCCAGCAGCACAATCTTATTCTCACTGAGTCTGGCAACTGTCTCCGGATCATAATTGCGGATCGTCATCAGCTGAACATCTTCGTTGTAAAGTACTTTAAACTGTTCCTGAAGATCTTTGATCAGCGGTTCGATGCGATGCTCATCATAGTCGGTACACACACTGAAACTAATGGCTGAATTCTGCATCATGTTGACGCGTACATTGTATTTTGAAAAAAGACTGAAAATATAACTCAGATTATTTTCAGCGATAAAACTAAAATCACGTGGCTGAATCGAGATCAGGATCTGGTTTTCTTTAAAGATGTAACTCGTTACCGTATTGCGACCGCTGTCTTCTTTTATCACCGTTCCCTCTTCCTTCGGATCCAGAAATGAACGCACGTAAAGTGGAATGTTTTTATTCTGAAGGGGTTTAATGGTTTTTGGATGGATCACCGAAGCACCGTAATACGTGAGTTCAATGGCGTCGTGATACGAGAGTTCGCTGATCTTTTTTGTGTTTTTAAAATATTTGGGATCAGCGTTCAGCACCCCCGGAACATCTTTCCAGATCACCACCTGCCGGGCATCCGTAAAATAAGCGAGCAGCGCTGCCGTGTAGTCACTGCCCTCTCTCCCCAGTGTAGTGGTAAAATTCTCAGAAGTGCCTCCTATAAATCCCTGGGTGATCACCAGGTTATTGTTTTTTAAAAGTGGTAAAAGATCTGATTTAACAAGGCTCTGACTCAACTCATAATCCACTACTCCATCGCGGTATGTATTGTCGGTCTGAATAATGCCCCGCGCATCCAGCCAGGTGTTGTTTACGCCCTGTGAATCCAGATATGCCGAGATGATCTTCGTCGACAAAATTTCTCCGAGCGAAACCATCTGATCATAATGGTGATTGTATGGAAAGGATGGTTCTTCTTCCAGCGCCCACAAAAGTTCAACAAACACATTCTCCACCTCGGCGTAGATCCTGTTTTTTTTATCAGGAAAAAGCTCAGCCATCATGTCCAGGTGATAGTTCTTGAGTTCGGCAAAAAAAGTCTGCACATCGCCTTTGCCGTAAAAATAGGCCTGTACAATGCGTTCCAGCTGATTGGTGGTTTTTCCCATGGCAGAGATCACCACCACTGTAGGTTCGGTAACGGTGGTTTTAAGAATGGATGAAACATTCTGAACCGATCCCGCATCTTTTACCGAAGCCCCGCCAAACTTAAAAACCTGCATAAAACAAAATTTGCGTAAAGGTATAAAAACAAAAAAACCATCCAATGTGGATGGTTTTTTTAAAAACTAAATATCTGTTTATTCTCCCGGTTGTGCTGGTGCAGGTTGCTGTTGCGACTGAGCAGGCTGTTGTGCCGGCTGTTGCTGTTGTTGCGCGGGTACGGCCACTGCAGTTCCTGCACGGCGTTTGGTTACCGATCCACCGTCTTCTTCAGTAACAGTACCTGCGGCTTTTGGGGTCATTAAAATACTTAAAAGGATCAACGCGATGGCCAGGCCCCAGGTTGCTTTCTCTATAAATTCTGTTCCGCGTTTTACACCCATGATCTGGGTAGCTGCGCCAAACTGGCTCTGGATACCGCCGCCTTTTGAGTTTTGTACTAATATTACTAACACCAGCAATATGCACACGAGAATGGTTAAGATTGAAAAGATCATTGTTCTTTGATTTATTGGTTGTTTTTCAGTTTTTGAATCAGGGTTGCAAAGTAAGCACTTTTTTGCGGATATTTCAAACTTAATATTTCATAGGCTCTAACTGCCTTATTTACACTACCTTGAAGGGCATAGATACGGGCCAGGGTCTCGGTTACCAGGTGTTCGTTCTCCAGCAGACTTTCTTTGGCCTTGATGTCGGGCGCGTAAAATTTCTGCTCTTCTTTGGTGCGGATCAGACCGGGATTTTTTTCAATGATCCTGTCGATGATGGCTTTGTTTTTTTGTTTGCGGGCATCGGTGGGCGCCGGTGGTGTTACCGTTTTAATTTCCTCAGCCGGCTCCGCCTGTTCTTCTTTCAGTGATTGTTGTTTTGCCTTGTCTTCGTTCACCCTCGCTTCAATCTGCTGGTAAGGCTGCCCGTTGTTCTTTTTCATAAAGGCCAGCCAGTCGCCAAAACTTTCGGGTTCGGGTAATTCAGCTTGTGGTTTATGGAGTTCTGGTGTTTTTAAAACTTCTTTTTCGATGAACGCGCTTACCACCTGGCGACCGATCTCCTTCTCAAGCACCACTTCAGGAGCGGGCAAAGTTTCAGGCAGTGAAAGAACAGCGTTAGATGGCGTTTCAACAACAGTCTCTTCTTTCGCATTTTCCTGGCCCAGTTGCTCCACGCATACTTCTGCAGCTTTCAGTACATTCAGTTCGTGAGTGGCATCACCCGCGGTTTGAGGTGGTTCTTGAATCTCCGGTTCAGTAATTTTTTCAGCCGCAGGTGTTTCCACTTCTCCGTACCTGTGAATCAGCTCAAACAAATGTGAGCGGTTGTTAACCACAATGGCGGTGCGTTTCAGGCTTTGCTGATAAACCGAACTGTCCCAGCGTTTGGCCGCGATGCTCAGCAAAAGGTGGGCAGGCTGGAAGTACGGAAAATCCTTTACAAGTTGTTGCAACGCAGGAACACTTTCGCGGTCGAGCAAAGCAGGGTCTTTCACATATTTCATCAGGGTGGCTGCCTGCATAATAAATTACCAGTTGTTAAAGGCGCGGTTAAATATATCCTCCGTTAGCTGACGGTTGATTTCAAGCAATAATTCCGGTTCGCGGGCAGAGATGTTGTCGGTACTTTTAAAATCCGCAAACCGTGTAAACATCTGCTCAAAATTTTTCGCTTCCTCAAATTTATTAAAATAGATCACTTTTACCGAAACAGTGAGCCGGTTCATGGCAGCCTGATCGTTGCTCTGAATGGCTACAGGACTGATGTTATAATCTGCAATGTAACCTTCAAACTGCAAATCACCATTCTGCCTCACCAATGCCAGACTGGTCTGCTGTGAAACCAT
>CAZFCR010000226.1:0-6006 GCA_964517305.1 uncultured Akkermansia sp. | reverse complement strand
TTAGGACGCGTCCCTTTCACGGACGAAACACGGGTTCGATTCCCGTACGGGCTACCCAGAAGCAGAAGGCTAACAGAAATGTTAGCCTTCTGTGTTTTTACCACGATTTTTAAGCTAAAAAAGCCTTCGCTTCTGGGTAGCCACGAAGCGAAAGAATCACGCCTTAGCGTGAGGATTTCTGCTTCGTGGCTACATCACAACATCTGAAAACCCTCTGTATCAAACGATTGCAGGGGGTTTTTAGTTTTTACATACGGGATTACATACGAAAAGTGCCTATTTGAATTTTAGAGGCAGATTAACATTGCTGCAAGTTTACCTCCGCACTACGTTAACTGTTTCACTTTTTTATAAAGGTCAATCAAGTGGAAAACAGAAATATCGATAAGTGGTTCATACATAAACGCGTTCACATGAATATTCTCCGGAGTCATTAAATTCACCCTTTCTAATATTGTTAATGTGGTTCTGTCTGGATTTATTGCTCTGAAATGTTTTAGGAGTTCGGTAGTCTGGTTTGAAGTGATCACTAATGCCGTTGAATTTGGTATTTGACTCAACATATATTCCTCCGCACGAAGGCGAATCGCGATA
Source organism: uncultured Akkermansia sp. (assembly GCA_964517305.1). Lineage (GTDB taxonomy): Bacteria > Bacteroidota > Bacteroidia > B-17B0 > Aurantibacillaceae > Aurantibacillus. Next base: position 5,412 of record CAZFCR010000226.1, on the reverse strand, counting down.
GACAACGTTATCTTATTCTCAAGTAAAATTTCATTTATCGGATTTTCTTGCTCTATTAAGTCGGCAGTTTCATATATCAAATCTTTTATTGGCTTCGCACCAAAACTGATTGTTTGACTGCTTGTAGTCGAGAAATTGGTGTGAATTAGATTAAGGATGTTCGCGCAGGTAATAGAGCTTGTACCTGATTTAAGATGCAAACATGATGTAAGCTGGTTGTAGCTCACGCTAGCCGTTCCGTCTGTGTATTCTATGAGGTTTCTAACAAAGGGTATGATACTCACAAAGACCTTTTGGTCAGAAAGCTTTTGTTTAAAATTGCCAAATACATCTTTCCTATATTTTCCTTGTAGAAAACTAATTTCCCTATTATCATTTTTGGTGACCATGTAAGCGGCGTCCCAATTTAGAGATAGACGTGATGCAATTGTCCTATAAAAATCAAAATTATGCGTGAGAATAATATTCCTGAAGATTGGATCGTTGTGCAATTCTTTTATATATTCAATAATTGCGTACTTGTTTTTGTAGTCAAAAGAATCAGCGATGTCATCCAAAATTAACAATGTGGGAAGCTTTTGCTGTCTTCTGGATTCAATATCAAAAAGTAACTGAAGAATATAGAACGCTCTTTGCTCTCCTTTACTCAAGATTGAAAGAAGCGATGATTTATCTTTCCTCACGGGCGACTGACTGGAATCTTTATAGTCGAATTCAAGGTTTGCCGTTTCCTCCTTCAGAATAACATCCTCCTGATTAATAAGTCTAATTTCGAACGGAACATAAAATCGTTCATTAAAAGTTCTGATAATATTCTCCCAAGTATCAATCTCCTTTCTTGCTTCCTTAACTATGTCCTCCAATTCAGATTTCTTACTCTCATAAAAGGCCGTCAATTCCAGCGTTTCGTTCGCAAGCATTGAGATATAATTCAACCAAACCTTTTTTATGAAATATTCATACTTCTAAAGTTCAACCATTAAAAGGTTATCTTTTTCTATTACTCATTTAAATGCTCTGAGCTCAACATTTGCGCCGATTGCTTTGTCCACCTGATCGAATGACTTTTTTAGAGCTTCACTATTGATTATGCTTGCGATCTCGCTTTCAAAGACCGCCTGAAGGTCTTTCGTCGATTTAATTTCCTCGCTGCCACTAAGGATGAACTTGTGACCAGCGTCAAAGTATGAATTATCTTCCGTCGATTTTAAAAGTTCATTGGCCTGAAATGTCCCGAATGGATTAACAGCCGAACCTTTGAAGAACCTAGATTTGTTTAATAACTCTTGGTAGTTATTGATGTATTGCGTCAGGAGTTTCTGGTTTTTGTCCAGGAATTTTTTTACACTTCCTTTCTTATCGAAAACATCGTTGTACCGAAATTTGTACGTCTCTGGACTGGATATTAGATTCTTCGAAATCTGCAGCAACAGTTCAAGGAAGGTGTCTTTGCGAGATTGTCCATAAACGTTACAGAATTCAGTTTCACAGTCCGAGCTTTGTGATACTTGCTTCAACCTTTTTATATAGTCACTCTTCTTGCTGTCCAACTCGGAATAGATAGCATCATATTTCTTTTTTAAGTCTTTACTTGCGACGAAAGCTGTTATCTTTGTTGAAGTATCATATGTACTGTCCTCGGCATTTACAACCAATATTGACTCCCCTTTCATTGGAGAGCCATCTACCAATACTTTACATGAAGAAGGCCTGGCTTCATAAACTCTGTCACCTGGGATGGTTTTTGGATCGTTTTTAGCAATTATGTCCAACGTTTTCGCAAATGAGGTCTTCATTGTCCCATTGGGCGCGTATATCAGGATCGAACCTGTATTAAGCTGCGCAAATTCAAACCTGTGATGAAGCTTCCCAATTCCGAAGCAATTCTGTAATTGTATTTCAATTAAATCCATGTATTGGTAGATTGATTTCCTGACATTTAAAAGATTAAGCAGAGTTTACCTGAAGCCACACATTTCCAAGAATCCCCTCGTTTACCGACACTTGGCAATTACAATGATTTATGTATCGATAAACAGTTCCCTTATGTTCAAGGAGGAAGACGATGTCAAACGGAATGCGAACAATCCCGCCGGAATCTGGCTTATTTCTTTGCTTTGATATAGCTATGAACAAAGAATTTTCAAGTAGTTGGTTAATGTTCAGTTCAAAGGAATCTTCGACACTAATATCAAGAGTTAACTCCGAGCCTTCGTACCTAGATCCTCTAAACGCAGCAAGCTCAATTTTTATTAATTTGAAGTTCCGAGTTAGCCCAGGTTCTAAATTCTTCACAGTGATAATTCCAGCAAGTTGGTTAGTCTCAATTCTGTTATTCTCTAGTTCAAAGATTGTAAAGCCAGTTTGCTTAAAATCAAACTGCAATGCTGGAAAAGCAGGAATGGTAGCATCAAAATAACTATTTCCGCTTCCTTGAAATTCGGCTAAATAATTGAATTTAGAGGTGTTGAAAACATCGATCGATTTATCCCGCCAGTTCACACAATACAGTCCCAGCAAATACTTCTCAGCCTTCGAAAGTGTGTTATAAAGCGTCTGATGATAAAACGTGTCGTCGTTGAGTTTTGACCTGATGAACAAAATCTGCTGTTCGACGTTGAAGTATATCTGCTCAATATTTTCGCGCTGTGGCCGGACAAGAATAACAGGATGACAATGACTAACGGCCACAGGTTCGACCTTATTCAGATGCGCGGCTTGATAGTAGCGGGTAATCAGATCTTTGGTTCGCGAATAGAACTTATTTAAGCCATCGTAGCCGATACCATCTGTAAAAGTGAGTGAATGAATGAGACTGCGATGATTTTCCAAAAGTCTGAAAAACGTAGCCTCGGATGTCTGAATCTTTAATGTTTCGCTCTGCTCTTTCATCACTGCTCTGGTCTCGCTAAGTTCTTGCCGTTGTAAAGACAAGTCTTCTCTTTGGTAGTTAAGTGCGGAGAAAAACAAAAGAACGCCAGCTAGGGCCCAGAAAATGCCAGCAGTACCGGACAGAAGCGAACCAAGGTTTCCAGAATCAGAAACATCAAATACATGAAAAACACCCGGCTTGACACGCTCTATGAACAGAAAGGTCATAGCAAGCAGCCCAAGCAGAATAAACACCCACGCGTAGGTTTCTGGTCGTTTTGTATGTGAAAGCCAAGACTTGAATGTCATCGGAAATCGTTGAATTTAAATGGGAGGCAACCCTAATTCCTTTAAATATTTATTATGTTCTGCCCTTGCCGCTGAAATAGTTTTATCAATTAATGCAAGTTTTTCATTAACCGCCTTCATGTCGATTTTTATCTCATCTTCTGACGTACTTACGTATCTTGATATGTTTAGATTGTAGCCATTACTTTTGATTTCATCCATTGAAACCCTTCGAGAATATCTCTCCTTCTCGCTTCTGTACTTATAAGTTTCTACGATGTTGTCTATATGTTCTTCAGATAGTGAATTCTGTCGCTTTCCTTTATCGAAATGTTCGCTTGCATTGATAAATAATACATCATTTTTCTTTTTGCATCTTTTCAAAACCAAAATGCAAACTGGAATTCCTGTCGAGTAGAACAAGTTGGAAGGCAAACCAATTACAGTGTCAATGTAATTTTCTTTAAGCAGTTTTTCCCTGATTCTTGATTCAGCACCGCCACGAAACAAAACTCCGTGAGGCAGAATAATAGCCATTGTCCCTTCTTTAGATAAAAAGTGAAAGCCGTGTAGAAGAAAAGCAAAGTCTGCTGCTGATTTTGGGGCTAATCCATAACTCTTGAAACGGAAATCTTCGGCTAAAGTGTCATTTGGCTCCCAACGTAAACTAAAAGGTGGATTGGCTACAATAGCATCAAACTCAATTTTTTTGCTTGGATTCATTTCATTAAGTAAATCCCATTGATTTAGCAAAGTGTCTCCGTGGAATATCTCAAACTCGGTATCTTTCATACCATGCAACAGCATGTTCATTCTCGCAAGGTTGTAAGTGGTAACATTCTTCTCTTGTCCGAAGATTTTGCCTATGTTTCCTTTAGCTTTCTTTAGTTGTGTTCTTACATTCAAAAGCAAAGAACCCGATCCACAAGTGAAATCCAGAACCTTATTCAGTTTTGTCTTGAAGCCTGTTGTCGGGTCGTGAGAATCCAATAGAACAATGCGGGAAAGAATGGTTGAAATTTGTTGAGGGGTGTAAAATTCTCCAGCCTTTTTACCTGAACCAGCTGCAAACTTACCAATCAGATATTCATATGCATCTCCAAGTGTATCGGTATCGGTTGAAAAATCCGCTATGCCCTCTGCTATTTTGGTAATTATCTTGCAGAGTTTATCATTTCTTTCCTTTGGTGTCTTACCTAACTTTTCAGAATTGAGATTAATTTCCGAAAACAAACCCTTAAACGAGCTTTCAAATGATTCATCTTCTATGTATCGGAATCCTTTTTGGAGTGTTTCTAATAATTCGCCCTTTTGAGTTCGGGCTAGCTCGGTGATGTTGCTCCACAAATATTTTGGTTTGATGACATAATGCACCTTTTTACGCATCTGTTCCTCAAACGCATCTATGTCTCCTTTGTTTTTTTTGTACCAAAGTTCTAAAGGTGGTGGTACAACAAAGTCTGCTCTCTTATCTTTTGAAGGGCTTGGTGGATAATCTTTTCCCAGTTCCTTTTTCGCGGCTTCTTCGTAGTTAAATGACAAATACCGAAGAAAAAGGAATGAAAGCATGTAATCACGGAAGTCATCCGCATTCATTACACCTCTCAAATCGTTGGCAATATCCCAAAGTGTATCCCCTAATTTTTTATGTTGTTCTTTTTGTGTCATTATCTTCTGTTTTATGCGAGTAATTCAGGTAACTGAAATTCGTATTTATCCGTAAAGGCTTTAAGAATTTTTTTGAATAATTTTTTATTGTCCTCATTCATTTCTACCGGCTGATAGATGGAATATTTTCCATGACTTAATAAGTTTAAAGCTCTAGAAAAAAGCACTTCATCGTCCAGATCTTTGATACAACTTGAAAAGTCATCACTTCCAAAGAATGTGGATGTTTTTTCTAAGATAGCTCTTAACATATTGAAATGATAAGTGTTAACTTGACCATTTTCATCAACTTTTTTTAATTCGGTCAACATAGCTACGTGGTGAAAAAATGGCGTTTCATCGGTTGCTCTCAAAATATATCCGTCCGTTCCGTTCTTGTGTAGAAAATGACTTTTATGCTCAATTTTCTTTAGCTCATTATACATCACATTGTAGAATAAGGAATGATGAGAAGAGATAATCACTTTTATTTTGTCCTTTCCTTTTTTCAAGAGTTTGGCTAAATCACTTGCTACTGCAATTGCATTATTGTCATCTAGAGATGAAATTGGGTCGTCTATGTAAATGTTTTTTACCCAGTTATAT
>CAZFCR010000225.1:0-6095 GCA_964517305.1 uncultured Akkermansia sp. | reverse complement strand
CCGGAGTTTGCTGTCAGCGAGCCTTACGGGGCTCTAAACTGTTTCTGAAATTAAATTTACATCAAAGAAGAAAACTAATTTGTGCTTTTAGGTGAACGGGGGTAAACAGACGGTGAACGGGTTAAAGTTTAAGGGTTCAAAGAGGTTCAAAGTTCAAAAAAGTTCAAGGTTCAAAGGCGTCAAGGTGGCTAAGCTTGTCGAAGCCAAAGTACAAAGAGGTTCAAAGTTCACAAAAGTTCAAAGCTCAAAAGAGCCGGCCGGCTGAGCTTGCCGAACCAGGTTCAATATTCAATCCAGGCCAAATCCGCTTCATCCTGCTTTTTTTACCCTTCGTCCTTTTTTACGGGTTTTCTGTAACTAATGTTTGGTGGTGGGCGTCTTACACGCAAATCATAAAAACAAATACAATGAAAACCAAAATTCTCCTTTTTCTTTCAAGCCTTTTTTTAGGGTTTCAAATGCCTGCGCATAACAACAGCAATCCTGCAAATGGTCTCAACCTGCGCAGCCAGGTGCAGCAACGCGTTAACAGCGAAGTTTACAAATGGGATTTCAGCTCGCTTAAAAACCAGCACTCAAAAGCTTTCGTGAGTTTTAAGATCAACGAAAAAGGTCAGCCGCAGATCATTGACATTGCCTGTGATGACGAGGCCCTGCAACAACTTATCGCCAGCAAACTGCCTTTATGTTACCTCGGCGATCACGAGCCGCAAACTGTTTACCAGGTATGCATCAGCTACAAACGCATCTGAATAGCTGCCACACAACACCGTTTCAGACGCTTAAAACACAGCGCGCAAACCGGTCACAGCTCTTTGAAATATGATTTTGTATCAACACAAATCGTTGCCACCCACATTACAGAAGATCATCACACTGATTTTTTTAAGAAACTGATCACCGCAGGCTCTTTAGAAAATCAAACTTTCTCCTGTTCTGTTCTGCGCACAGCCACCATGCCCACGCAACCGACCTTGCCTTATGTTTTCCCGGCCGCGCCTTACAAAACTCCTCTGCCGGTTAAGCAGGCTCACAACATTCCAAAAATCTGTCACAGAGAGCGTCACAATATCAGGCCACGTTGGCATGAAAAGGCTGTAACTGTATAAAACGTGTTTGTGTATATTAATAAGGTTTAATAACTTAACCACGTTTTAGAGTGGCCGTTAAAATTCCCAACACCATAAGCAACAACCCTTGTCAGGGGCCGGGTACCCGGCTCTGCCTGGTTTTGCTCTGCCTGGCCTTCTTTCCTTCTATCTTGTCTGCCGCATCCGATGCAGATGGACTTCCCCCAGTAAGCCCATTTTATCTGAGCGCCGGGTTTTTTATCGGTGTAGCGGTACTTGTTGCCTTTCTCCTCGGAATTTTATTCAGGAAAAAATCAACCTACAATGAGGATTTTGTAAAAAACTATACGGGCGGCGGCTCACAAAGTCATGAAGAGATCCGCCTCTATGTACTTTTATTGGGCCTGGTAGCGCCCTTTACAGAGATCTTCCTCGAAATTTTTAAAGTGCGGCCACAGAGCGAACTCCTCGTGAACATCATGTTAGGTCTGGTTTGCGTGAGCCTTTATTACCTCAGTGCCTGGCACCGCTTTTTTGCCCGGCATCTGGCCACAATTTTTACCGGACTACTCTTCATTTTCTTTTTGTCGGTCTGTTATAAAACCTGGTTCTATCCTTTTAACCTCATCAGTTTTTCGGAATTTTTCCTCATCCTGTTTTTCTCGCCCATCATGCTCCGCTCCCCTTTAAAGTACTGGAGTTTCCATACGTTTGCCTGCCTGTTTATCGCCGCCTTGTTTTTTAATCCGCTGATGCCAACCAAAACCGCCCTGGCATATTGTAACTTTGGCCTGATCACCATCCTGATCAACTACGCGCGGCATGTATCGCGACTCAATGCGGAAAGCGAGCTGCTTTTTACCAAATCCATAGTTAATAACGGCAACACGCTGGTGGTGGCCATCGACCAGCAACTGAACGCGGTATTTTTAAGCGACAACGTGAAAGAGATCCTCGGTTTCGACAAATCGGAACTGATGGGCAAAGGCTGGATCATCAGAACGCTCGGCACCGAAGCAGAGCGCAAAGCGCTTGAAGCCCAGGTACGCGATCCGCAGAACGAAGGCAAGGTGTATGCGCGTCGCATCAGAACCAAACAGGGAACCGAAAAATGGATCCAGTGGCAGGATAAAACTTTCAGCGAGAACCTGATCGTTGGCCTGGGACAGGACATCACCGAACAGGTAAAAGCCCAGCGCGATTACCAGAACCTGATTGAGTCGGCCACCGATGTTATTTATAAAACCGACCGCGATGGTAACTTCACTTATTTTAATCAGTACACCGAAAGACTCATCGGTTATAACATCAGTGAACTGATAGGCAAACATTTTACAACTGTGATCAGACCCGATCACGTAAAAAAAGTGGCCCTGTATTATCTAAAAAACCGCGACAACACCAATCATTACGAAACACTCGAATTCCCCGTCATTATTAAAGACGGCAGCGAGATCTGGGTATCCCAAAAAGTAAGCATTGAGCGCGACAGCGCGGGCGAGATCACAGGTTTTAATTCAATTGTACGGGACATTACCCTCGTTAAAACCATTGCACTTGAAAAACAGGAGAAACAGGAAAAAACAGAGAGGTTTAATTTTATTCTTAACGAACTCACACTTAAATCCTACTCAGAAACCGAAACGCTGAAAACCATGCTGGAGACCATTCTGGAGCGCGCCTCAGAAGGATTAAAAACCGAGAGGGTGAGCATCTGGGACTACACCAGCACGAGGCTTGAATGCAGATACCTGTTCGAGCGGGAAACCACAAGGCATTCTTCGGGCGGCATACTCGAAAGGTCCAGGTTTCCAAAATATTTTGACGCCATTTCAAAAGGCCAGGCCATCGTTGCCTCAGATATTACCGATCATCCGGACATTGCAGAACTTCGCGAAGCATATTTTCCTGTTCTGGCTATTCAGTCTTTACTCGATCTTCCTATCCTGCAGCAGGGGGAACTCCAGGGTGTGGTATGTTTTGAATCTGTAAAAAACAAAAGAAAGTGGGATACCGAGGATGTGAATTTTGCACGGGCCATCGCCAACATCATCGCCATTTCTACTGAAGCCCACCGCAGGAAAAAAGCCGAAAAACAACTCGCTTACCGCAGCGAAATTCTCGCCGCCATCGCACGCACCACCGAACAGCTGCTGCTGAGCAACAACGTAAGTGAAACGCTGGGTGAATGTTTGCCCTTTCTGGGAGAAGCTACCCGCGTTGACAAAGTGTATTATTACGAATACGCGCCTTCAGGCGACGCGCTCCATTTAAGCAAACAATGGTTCAGCAAACGCTGGAACGCGCCAAAGGATACCCCTGACATTTCAGTACTGCCCATGCACTGGCTGGGCGATATCGCCACCACGCTGCTTGCAAGAAGGTATTTCACCGGCCGGGTCAGCGAACTGGAGCCGGGCAACCTGCTGGACTTCCTCCGCTCCATGAACATTCAGTCAACACTTGTTTTACCTGTTTATGTAAAGGACAAATTTTATGGCCTGATTGGTTTCGACGATTGTAAAACGGAAAGACTCTGGAGTCTGGATCAGTTAAACATCATTCGCTCGCTGGCTTCCAATATCGCCAATGCCATTGAACGTGTAAACAGTGAAAAAGCGATCATTGAAAGCGAAAATAATTTCAGGCAGATCAACGAAACCATTGAAGATGTGTTCTGGTTATATGATTCGCGCGATGAAAAGTTTGTGTATGGAAGTCCTTCCTGCGAAAAAGTGCTGGGCATGAGTCAGGCCGATTTTTATTCCGGCATCCGGTACGCGGAACGTCACATTCTTGAAGAAGACCGCCCGCGGCTTAGGGCTGCGGAACAACTACTGCAAACCGAACCGTATTATGAACTGGAGTACCGCATCAACGGACCGGAGGGCGACATCCGCTGGATCAGCGAAAAATCGTTTGCCATCCGCGACGATAACGGCCGTTCTATCCGCAACTCAGGAATTTGTTCAGACATCACAGAAAAAAAACTTTTCCAGTCGCGTTTACAACAATTATCGCTGGTAGCAGAAAAAACAACCAACGGCATCCTCATTGCCGACAGCGAAGGTTATACACTCTGGGCCAATGAAGGTTATCTCCAGATGTTTGAGATACCGGAAGAACAGCTCATCGGCAAACGGCCACGCGATCTTTTTAATTCTGATCCCGAACACTTCAGGATCATCAGCCAGCTGAATGCCACCAATTATACGCTCGAATTTGAAGTCATCACCTTTAAAGGCAATAAAAAATGGGTGGAACTGAGCTCAACGGCCATTCTCGACGATACCGGCGCGGTACAGCAGCAAGTGGAAGTTTTAACCGACATCACTGATAAAGTAAGGGTCAACAACGAACTCCGGCAGCACTCGCTCGACCTTGAATTTCAGAATGTGCTGAAAGAAAAACTCATCAATGCATCCTCTATCAGGGAACTGACAGAAGAAGCCCTGGGCCTTATCAAATCAAGGATGAAAGACTGTATCCATATCTCTTTACTGACGCTGGATGAGAAAAAACAAAACTTTGAAGGGTATTACCTGAGGGGCGGCACCATAGAAAAAGAAAGCCATCCTGTTCGCAACATCAAAAGTTACGAGAAGATTAAAAACGGGCGCATTTTTATTGAAGACAATCTCAGCTCAGGCGGGATCTCGGAATCTGACAAGATCCTGATCGCTTATGGGGCCGTGTCGTACGCGGTAATTCCGGTTCTAGATGGCAAAGAAGTGTCGGGCATGGTAACCATCACTTTTTCAAAACCCTGCTCCCTGAGCGGCAGCGAAAAAAACAACCTTATGAATTTTTCGTTCATCCTCTCTTCCACCATCAGGCAGTTGCATCTTACACAATCCTTACAGGAAAAAAACAACGACATCCGCGAAAGTCTTGATTACGCGCGAAGCATTCAGGGAACCATCCTGCCTGACCTTAATAAAACATGTTCGAGACTAGGCAAGCAGGTGCTGGTTTTTAAACCCAAAGACATTGTGAGTGGCGATTTTTACTGGGCTCGGGAAGACAGGCATTTTACCCTGATTGCGATTGGCGATTGCACAGGTCATGGTGTGCCGGGCGCATTTCTTACCCTCATTGGCAGTCGTCTTCTTGAACAGGTGGTTGCTTCCAGCGAAAGCCGGTCGCCTTCGGTTCTTTTAAAACAACTCGACGGGCTATTGCATCATACGCTCGGACAGGGTGAAGACGACGGAATAAACGACGGCATGGAAATAGCCCTTTGCGTGATTGATCACGAAAAAAAGACGCTCAGTTTTTGTGGTGCGGGCATGGGCCTGCTCTGTTTTGAAGGCGATACAGAGTTATACCTTAAAGGAGAGATGGAATCGATAGGCGACCACAGGGATAACGAAATATTGCTGCACGACCAGCTGATCCCGCTCAGGAGTGGTCAGCGTTTTTACATGGCCAGCGATGGTTATCAGGATCAGCTGGGAGGATCAAATTTTAAACGTTTCAGCAAACAAAAACTCATTGAGCTTTTAAAGGATGTTAAAGATAAGGAACCGGAACATCAGGAAACACTGCTGAACACAGCCATTGAAACATACCGGGGCCCACATCCACAAACCGACGATATCACCTTATTTGGATTTACAGTTAAATAACACAAAATGGAAGATTTGATTATTGATCAAACACAACAAACACCCCGGATCGAGTTCAGGGCCGACGGAAACCTCTCTGTTCGCGGCGTTTCGCTGCCCTCCGACGTACACGAATTTTATGGACCGGTGATTAAATGGGTGGATGGCCTTGTGGCCGAAAATCCCAAGCAGATCACGCTTTCACTGCAGTTCGAGTATTTCAACACCTCCTCGTCTATTACGCTGCACGGCTTGCTCAAAAAGCTGGTAGCCTGTTCAAAACAGGGCACCCAGCTGAAGATCATCTGGCAACACGATGCAGAAGACAGCGACATGGAAGACGAAGGACATCTGTTTCAGAGCCGCCTGAATTATCCTTTTGAATTCGTGGCAACCAGCTAAGAAAAACAATACCTTT
>CAZFCR010000224.1:0-6097 GCA_964517305.1 uncultured Akkermansia sp. | reverse complement strand
CCGTTTTTCCATTCAGCACCGGCACCCTTTGCCATAGCAATGGGTAGCATTCCAAATACCATCGCTAAGGTCGTCATCAAGATAGGCCGTAAACGAGCCCTGTTTGCTTCCATTAGAGCCTGAAAAGTATTTGCTCCCTCTTTTTTTCTTTGGTTCGTGAAGTCAACCAATATGATGGCATTTTTTGCAACCAAACCAATCAGCATAATAAGCCCTAAAATTGTAAATAAATTAAGAGTATTGTTGGTAAGCGCTAAAGCAAGCAAAGCACCGATAATAGCAAGAGGTATGGAGAAAAGTACAACAAAAGGATAAACAAAGCTATCATACAAAGCTACAAGAATTAAATACACTAAAAGAATAGCAGCTATTAGTGCAATACCCAGTGTTCCAAAACCATCTTGCTGCATTTCAATATTTCCACTCCACAGAAAATTAACGCCATCCGGCCGTTTTAATTGATTAACAGAATTCCCCCACTCGGAAGCTACGTCTCCACTTGGCCGTCCCACAGATTGTGCTTCAATTGTTATAGAAGTACTTTTATCTCTTCTTTCGAGCCTGCTCGGTCCTGATCCTTCCTTAACTTCAGCGAACTGACTCAACAGAATATTTTCGCCCCGATTATTTGTAAATATAAGGTTCTTTACATCTTCTACATGTTGCCTGTTAAAGCTACCATAGCGAATATTTATATCGTATTCGTACTCCCCGGTTCTAAATTTAGCATCGGTGTTTCCACTAAATGCTGTTCTCATAGTTGAACCAACTGATGCCATGTTCAGTCCTAAAGATGACATTTTATCTCTATCAACTTCGACCTTTACTTCAGGATTCCCGGCTTCAACAGAAAGTTTAATTTCGGTAGCGCCTTTTATTTTTTTTAATTCGTTCATTGCGGTATTGGCGTAATTCATTACACTGTCCAGATCCGACCCAAAGACAACCAAAGCAATTGGCGCTCTCTCTGCTGTGCCCATGATACTGATCGGGGTCGTTTTAATTTTTGCCCCTACTAATATTTTTGACAGCTCCTTTTTTACTCTGACAGCATAAATAGATGCCTCTTCACGCTTTTCCTTAGGAATTAGCTGAACACTTATCTCAGAAACATAAGCAGGAGAAAGGGAGCCGAGAAATCCATCACTTGATTTACCAACAGTTGTTATTACTCTTGTAACCTCCGGTTTTTTCCTCAAATACTCTTCTGCTCTTTGCGTATATAAGTTTGTCTGCTCAATTGATGAGTTTTTAGGAAGCTCAACTTGTACAATAAATTCACCCCTGTCACCTGAAGCAAAAAACTCGGTTCCTATAAAACCTTTACCTATTAAGAAAAAGGAACTAAATAATAAAACAGTTACGACCGAAAGAGTTATTTTCTTGTGAGATAAACTCCATTTTAAAACGTTACTTATCCATTCCGTGAAATTATTTAGACCTCTTTCAAAGGAATGTATAAGTCTTCCGAAGAGCGTTGTGGTACTCGCACGCTCCAGTTTTCCAAAGCGCGAAGACAACCAGGGAACCAGGGTAAAGGAAGCTAATAATGATAGAAGAGTTGCTATGGAAACCGTCACGCAAAACTCTTTGAGAATCTTGGCTGCAATACCTGAGCTTAATGCAATGGGAATAAATACCACTACAATTACCAGTGTAATAGAGATAACGGTAAACCCAATTTCCTTTGTACCATCAAAGGCCGCGCGCACCCTGTTTTTTCCCATTTCCATGTGCCTGTATATATTCTCTAGTACCACAATAGCATCGTCAACAAGAATACCCACCACTAATGAAAGTCCAAGTAGGGACATTAGGTTTAATGAATACCCCATTAAGTACATTCCAATAAAAGTGGCAATTAAAGATGCAGGTATGGAAATCATTACGATCAAAGAATTTCTAATGCTATGCAGGAAAAAAATCATCACTATAGCCACTAAAATTATTGCGAGTATCAAATCAAAAATAACCGCATTGGCAGATTCCAGGGTATAGTCAGATTTATTGTTTACCACCTGCACATTGAGCTGAATATTCTTATACTCGTTGGCCATCATTTTTTGAATGGCGGATTTAATTTTTTTGCTGACGTCAACCGCATTTGCATCCGTTTGTTTCATAACTGACAGAGCTAATGTGCTTTTCTGGTCAACCCTTGCAATTTTTTCTATATCCTTTTCACCATCCTGTATTTCCGCTATATCTTTTAATCTTATCTGTAAAAAATTCTTGGGGTCATCAAAAACTACAAGGTTGCGAAGCTCTTCCAGATTTTTAAATTTACCAGACAAACGAATGAGGATATCTTGTTTAGAGGTTTTAACACTGCCCGTAGGAAAATCAAGATTGGAAGTTAAAATGGCGCTTTGAACCTGCATCAAAGAAAGTCCGTATCCCTCAAGTTTTTGAGGATCAACATTAACCTGGATTTCACGCTCTCGTCCGCCAATGATGTCCACCCTTGCAACGCCATCAACACGTGATAAGGCAGGGGCTATTCGGTTTTCTATTATATCGAAGAACTTTGGATCGGTAAGTTTAGAAGACGCTGCTAGTGTCATAATCGGCAAATCATCCAGAGATAACTTTGCCAGTGAAGGAGGATCAACATCATCAGGGAGATTTTTTAATACTGCGTTTATTTTTCTTTGAGCATCATTGAGTGCGTAGTCAACATCAGCGCCATCATAGAACGTTATGGTTACAATTGAAACACTCTCAAACGACTTTGCCTCCAGCTTTTTAACATTTTCCATGGAAGCCACTGCCGTTTCTATTTCCTTAGTTACTGAGGTCTCAACTTCGCCCGGTGAGGCGCCAGGATAAATGGTGGTAACCATTAATACGGGCGGACTGAATTTCGGCAGCAATTCATAATTTAAAAATGAATAGCTCAACAATCCGCCTAATGTTAGTACAATATAACAAACCAATACTATGGTTGGTCTTTTTATAGAAATTTCTGTTATTTTCATCTTTATTTACTATTTATAATCACCCCACTTATTGTATAACCGAAACATTAACCTCGTTATCATGTAAATTTATCTGACCGTTTGTAACAACAAGCTCTCCTTCTTTCAAACCATCTAAAATCTCAACAAATTCACCTTCAATTCTTCCAGGCACTACTTTTCTTAAAATTGCCTTACCCTTACTATTAACAACGTAAACCTCCTTTGAATTGACACTTCCTGCAAAAGCGGTTCTTGGAACAACAATTACAGGCTCTTCAGAAGTGTTAGTTTTGAATAGGGCCGTGCCAAACATACCTGCTTTCAGGCTCTTTTTAGAATCATTATTGATCTCTATTTCGACCGGGAAATTAAGAGAGTTATCGGCCTTCATAGCTATAAATCCTACTATGCCCTCAAATTCCTGACCGGGAATTGCACTTGCTTTTATAGTTACCTTATCACCCAACTGTATTCTTGCAATCTGACTTTCATTTACCGCAATTTTCAATTTTAACTTTGACACATCAACAATTTCAAACAGAGGACTTCCTGGCGCCACAATAGCCCCTTGTTGTACATAACGTTTATTTACAAATCCATTAATGGTTGACTTAATTCTGGTATCGCTGTACCTCAATTTAACTTGCTCAAGCCTGCTTTCTGCATTTTTTAATGCAAGTTTAACCTGATCGAGCTGCTGCTGAGTAACGCCTCCTGTTTTAAAAACATTTTCAAATCTTTCTTTGTCCTTTAATGCACTTTCATACACTGCCTGTGCATTTCCCAAATCAAGCCCCAAAGCATCCGCCTTTATAATCGCAAGTTCCTGTCCAGAGGAAACTTGATCGCCCTCTTTTACCAAGATTTGTAAAACGCGGCCAGAAGTTTCAGAAGAAAAATCTACCTGATTGATTGCAGCAAACTTTCCATTGGACGCGTAAACATGATCAAAATGTTTCTTTTGAACTGTATCTACCCTTACCACAATTTCGGTATTTACATCTTGGACAATGGACATTTTTTCCTGGTTTTTTTGCTTATTCCGGTTAAGAATAAAAGCACCCAATGATATTGTACCTACTCCAATAATAATTATAAGAATGATATTTTTTGTTCTCTTTGCCATTTGCGTTTTAGTTTTTTGTTTTTGTTTAATTGACCAATGATTTTAACTGTCCTCTTGATTTCATAACCTGGAGTTCAGCCAGTTTGTATTTAAGTAATTCTGTGAGGTAATTATTTTGTGCTTCTGTAAGTGAGATTTCAGCAGATAAAAGATCCGTTAAAGAAGTTAACCCTGTATTATAGTTTTGAACTGTATTTCTATACACATCCTCAGCCAATTGCATGTTTTGCTTTTGAGAGCTTAAGTTCAGCAAACTATTGGACAGTTGTGTGATAGCATTTTTGTAAGCAAGATTCAGAGATGCATTCGTTAGAGAGATATCCTCTTCCATTTTTTTAATGGCAATTTTTGATTGCTGAATTCTTGAATGAGTTGCAAAACCATTAAAAAGAGGTACTCTTAAACTGAGGCCAATTGTAGCTACTTCAAACCAGTTTGCTTTACCCTCTTCTGCACCAATAGGAAAGACATTACTTAATCCTTGATAGCTATAATTTCCAGAAAGTGACAAAGTTGGATAATATTCTGCCTGAACGGATTTTAGCTGGTAGGTTAAAAGTCTGGATTGGGTTTCCACCATTCTTATTTCAAGACGTTTGGAGAAATCGGAAATGGAGTCTTGAATTGATTGAGGGTTGATTGCAGTTATGTCAACTTCTGCAAAAGTTACAGATTGATCAATTGGGATTCCAACCAGGAACTTAAGTTGATTTTCTAATAAACTTATAGAATTCACTACCTGTTGTTTCCTCGTTTTCAAATTAGATAATGTAACAGAAATTCTGTCAACATCAAGTTTCTTTACTAAACCATTCTGATAATTTGATTGCAGAATATTAAGCAGTTTTCCGGTATTTTTTATTGTAGTATCCAATACTACTAATTGCTGACGCTGAACCATTACTCCGTAATAAGCAGAAGTTACCTGTTCAATAATATTTTCGTCTGTCAGGTCAGAATTAAGTTTATAAAACTCTCGCGTTGTGGATGCTGCTTTAAGACCTGTAAAAACAGCCTGATTAAATATTATTTGATTAACAGATATCCCTGCGCTCGCGTTCCACTTTTGCCCTAAAGCTATTAATATAGTTGTTCCCGGTTGTCCAAAAAAATCACCAGGTAGAGCGCTTTGCTGTAAAAGTGGATTGTAATTCAAAGCAGAACTCCCAGTAACCTGAGGCATTGTAGCAGAACGAATTTCCCTAATTTTATAATGGCTATTCTCCACATCGAGGTCTGCTTTTTTAGCATTATGATTTGTTGCTAATGCGCTTTGAATAAGCTTTTGGAGGTTTAGGTTTTGAAAATCGTCTTGGCCATAAGCCTCCCCCACACAAGAACAAGTTAAAACGAGCTGCACTGAGATGGTTATTATTTTCTTTATCATATTAATTTTCATTTATCTTCTGATACTGTATTAATCAATTTATCCTCTTACGGGTTGTAATGCAATGCAAATAAAAAATTAGGGTGATTTTTCGAGCGTCTGGTCAACACACTCGCACAAGTGCGGTTTGCTCGATTTTGCGTCAGAAGTTGAAAGCAAAAGCGGCTAAGACAAAAGGTCAATTTCAATCTATTCATAATTTGTTTTTGCAGTTCGGATTCAGAAGAACGGATCTTTTTAAAAAATTCATTTATTCATTAGTCTCCATTTATTGTAAAGTGCTGGAAGTTCCTCTTCAAGGAATTCCATAAAGTCGATTGACTTCTGCAATTTGGTGTTAAACGCCTTTGTTGACTGCGGCCTGTTCTTAACAATCAGTTTGATAATTTCTTTAACTTCAAGCAGTTTGTGCATGCTCTTTTCAAAATCTTCACCTTGCTCTCCTATCCTGATTGAAAAATATCGTTTACGGTCCCCGGGTTTGGTGTGATACTCGATCCGGTCAACAGTCAGCAGATTGTTGATGGCGTTACTTGCTGCGCTTTTACTGATTTTAAGGGTGTGATAAATCTCATCAAAGGTTAACTCGCCTTTATCACATACCATTAATAGGCCAAGAATGCG
>CAZFCR010000223.1:0-6130 GCA_964517305.1 uncultured Akkermansia sp. | reverse complement strand
ACAGTCACCTTCAACAAAATTCTCAAAACTGTAGTTAGGGTTGAGCTGAGATTCAACCTGCACTTTTTTAAGACCCGGTATAACAAAAGGGTTTTTAATAGGATTGGAACTGATATCGATAGGCATCGACACCGAAGGGTTCTTAAGATTGGTATTGATATTCGGCAACTTAAATGTAATAGGTGTTTCGGTTTTTCCCGAAGCGTTATCCATTATAATGTTGTACTCAAGACGACCTTCCGGACCGAGTTCCTTTTTAATTACCTTTTTAATTAACGTGATGTAGTGTTCTTCGATCCATTCATAGAAAAACTGCGAGGGAACCTGAATGGTTAAAACATTGTTATTAATCTTGATTGGTTTAATCGGCTCGAACCATGTCTTAAAATTCTGAGGGCTCACATTGTCCTTCACAATTTCGAGGCATCCATTCCAAACTTGCTCAGCAGTTTTTTCTTTCATCATAGTCAATAAAAAAGTTTTAAGTATTGTGTTGTTACGAGTAATTAACCAAATCTTGTTTGTAAATATAGCGGGATTATTTGTCTTTGCAATAGGAAAATAAAAAAAAAAGTTTCAGAAAATTTTATGCGTCTGTTTGGATTATTACTTTTTTTTTCAGTCGGCTCTTAAACTGATAAACGGCATTTGCGTTTTATCTTTTTTATCCTATTTTGTGATACCGGCTTCTTTGTTTTTATTTCACGCATTCTCTGGATCCCTTTGTTGACGGTAGTTATACGAAGCTTTGCAATTTTGGGTTTCGCTTTCTTTCGCAAATAAAAAAATCTGTTCCGGATCCGAATATTTATTTTCAGGAACAGGTTGCACTCTCAAAAAAATTACCTATATAAAAATAGACCAATAAAAAATTCGTGTTGCGCCATTGGTTTTTTCCGCCAATAAATAGTTTTATTTTTTTGAGTATAAAAACCCGATAATCAATTTATTTTTTTATGGCGATCCGGATACCTCAACAAAACGTCTTCATATATATAAGGTGTTCAATAAGGGTCAGAAAAAAACAGAAGGCCCGCTCGGATTTTGTTCCTAATTTTAAAAACCAATTCAAAAAACATGATCAGATCAGAGACAAAAATCCGCGTGCGATACGGCGAAACCGACCAGATGGGATATGCCTATTACGGCATTTATGCCCAGTATTATGAGGTGGGTCGCGTTGAAACCATGCGCATGATCGGTTTCAGCTATAAAGAAGTAGAGGCCAGGGGTATTTTGATGCCAGTTGTTGACTTCAGCGTGCAATACAAAAAACCGGCATTTTACGATGATGAAATCACCGTTCTCACCAGCATCAGCAGCAAACCCGAAGGATTCAGACTTCCCTTCGACTACGAGTGCCGCAATGCCGAAGGCACACTGCTCAATACCGGCAAAGTAACACTGGTGTGCATCGATAAAGCCAGCAACCGCATGTGCCGGATTCCGGACTGGCTGCTGGTCCCGATGCACGCATTTTTCAAAGATTAATGGGGGATTTTTAGTAAATTCGCTGTTCCAAAAAAACAAGATGGTTTCAACAAAAAAAATCCAGATGGTCGACCTTAAAGGTCAGTACCTGAAGATTAAAGAAGAGGTGGACGCCGGGATCCAGGAAGTGATTAACTCCACTGCCTTTATCAATGGTCCGGCGGTTAAACAATTTCAATCCGAATTTGAATCTTACCTCGGTGTAAAACACGTAATACCCTGCGCCAACGGCACCGACGCGCTGCAGATAGCCATGATGGCCATGGGCTTAAAACCGGGAGACGAAGTGATCACTGCCAGTTTCACCTACGTGGCCACGGCTGAAGTAATTGGTCTTTTAGGCCTTACGCCGGTGCTGGTGGATGTGCATCCCGATACTTTTGCGATAGATCTTGCCGCCGTTGAACGCAACATCACACCTAAAACCAAAGCGGTGGTGCCTGTTCACCTGTTTGGACAATGCGCCCAAATGGAAGAACTAATGGCCCTTGCCAAAAAACACAACTTATACGTAATTGAAGATGTGGCCCAGGCCATTGGCGCCGACTACACCTTTAAAAACGGCAGTACAGCAAAAGCCGGAACCATCGGACACATTGGCTGCACTTCTTTTTTTCCAAGTAAAAACCTGGGTTGTTATGGTGATGGCGGTGCCATGTATACCAACGACGATGAGCTGGCTAAAAAAATGCGCATGATCGCGCACCATGGCCAGAGCGTTCAGTACGTTCACGATGTTTTAGGCGTCAACTCAAGACTCGACACCATTCAGGCTGCCGTGTTGAGAGTAAAACTCAAACACCTTGACGACTACGCGGCCGCACGTAACAAAGTTGCCGCTTACTACGATAAAGCATTTTCCGGACACCCGAAAATAACGGTGCCTGTGCGTGCCGGATCTTCAACCCATGTGTTTCATCAATATACCCTTCAGTTGTCGGGTGGTGCCGACAGGAACAAATTACGCGAACAACTTTCGGAGAGGGGCATTCCTTCAATGGTGTATTACCCTATTCCACTGCACATGCAAAAAGCTTTTTCAAGCGAACGTTACAAACAGGGAGATTTTCCGGTTACAGAAAAACTCTGTGCTTCGGTGCTTTCCCTACCGATTCATACTGAGCTGGATGAAGAAACACTTGCCTTTATCACGCAATCGGTACTTGAACTCATTTAACGGACCTATCAAACATTAATTCATAAAATATGAAGATCACAGTTATTGGCACAGGATACGTTGGCCTGGTTACAGGGACCTGCTTCGCGGAAGTAGGCGTGGATGTTACCTGTGTTGACATTGATGAGAAAAAAATCGACAATCTCAAAAAAGGAATTCTTCCTATATACGAGCCGGGTCTTGAAGAAATGGTAACGAGGAACACTCAGAAAAACCGCCTTCATTTTTCCACCTCACTCAAGGAAAGTCTTTTCAATTCAGACGTTGCCTTTATTGCAGTAGGCACGCCTCCGGATGAGGACGGATCGGCCGATCTTAAATACGTGCTGGCAGTTGCAGCCGGTATCGGACAACACATGGAAAAACCTGTTGTTGTGGTTACCAAATCAACCGTGCCGGTAAGTACCGCAGAAAAAGTGAGACGCGCGGTTCAGGCAGAACTCGATAAACGCGGATCAAAACTTGATTTTTATGTGGCTTCCAATCCTGAATTCTTAAAAGAGGGCGCAGCCATCGAAGACTTTATGAAACCCGACAGGATCGTGGTGGGTACCGACCGCGACGAAGCCGAAGAGATCATGCGCAAACTTTATAAACCATTTTTGCTGAACGGACATCCGATTATTTTTATGGATATTCCGAGCGCGGAAATGACAAAATACGCGGCCAACGCCATGCTTGCTACAAAGATCAGTTTCATGAACGATGTGGCCAACCTGTGTGAGATCATGGGTGCCGATGTGAACATGGTGCGCAAAGGCATTGGCAGCGACGGCCGTATTGGACCGAAATTTATTTACCCTGGCATAGGTTATGGCGGAAGCTGTTTTCCAAAAGATGTAAAAGCACTTATTAAAACCGCGCGTGAAAACAAATACCCGATGCGGATCCTGCAGGCAGTTGAAGATGTAAACGATGCGCAGAAAGAAGTGTTGTTCAACAAAGTGCGCACACATTTTAATAACCAGCTCAAAGGAAAAACCTTTGCCTTATGGGGTTTGTCGTTTAAACCTAAAACCGACGACATGCGCGAAGCACCCAGCCTGGTGATCATCGAAAAATTATTGCAGGCCGGTGCCAGTGTCATCGCGTACGATCCGGTTGCAGTGCATGAGGCGCAGCGTATTCTCGGAGACACTATCTCCTATACCAACGACATGTATGATGCCCTGAACGGTGCCGACGCGCTGCTGATTGTAACAGAATGGCCTGAGTTCCGCTCCCCTGATTTTGAAGAAATAAAAAAACGTCTTAATCATCAACTGATCTTCGACGGCAGAAACATATTTGAACCGAAAGACATTAAAAATGCCGGCTTCGGTTATTATTGTATCGGCATCAAAACCAACTGATATGCAGAAAAGAGTATTGATCACCGGCGCGGCCGGTTTCCTGGGATCACATTTGTGTGACCGTTTTATAAAAGAAGGTTACCGCGTTGTGGCCATGGATAACCTGATCACGGGTGATCTGAAAAACATCGAACATCTGTTTAAACTCGAACAATTTGAGTTTTATCACCACGATGTTTCTAAATTCATCCATGTACCGGGACAACTCGATTACATCCTGCATTTCGCGTCGCCGGCGAGTCCCATCGATTATCTTAAAATACCGATCCAGACTTTAAAGGTGTCTTCACTCGGCACGCACAATGTTCTGGGGCTTGCCCGTGTAAAAAACGCCCGCGTGCTGGTTGCCTCCACCAGTGAGGTGTACGGCGATCCGCAGGTACATCCCCAGACAGAAGAATACTGGGGCAATGTCAACCCTGTTGGTCCGCGCGGCTGTTACGATGAAGCCAAACGTTTTATGGAAGCCATCACCATGGCTTATCACGATGCACATGGTCTGGAAACACGCATTGTTCGCATCTTTAATACTTACGGACCAAGAATGCGTCTGAATGACGGACGGGTATTGCCTGCATTTATCGGACAGGCGTTAAGAGGTGAAGACCTGACCATGTTCGGAGACGGTTCGCAAACGCGCAGTTTCTGTTATGTGGACGATCTGGTTGAAGGCATTTACAGACTGTTGCTGAGCAACTACCATTTGCCTGTAAACATTGGTAATCCAAGTGAGATCACCATTCGTGAGTTTGGCGAGGAAATCCTTAAACTCACAGGCGCCAATCAGAAACTTATTTCAAAACCTTTACCTAAGGACGATCCTAAACAAAGGCAACCTGATATTTCGAAAGCACGCGAAATTTTAAAATGGGAGCCTAAGGTAAGCCGTGCAGAAGGTTTAAAGATCACCTACGAATATTTCAAATCACTGAGCAGCGAAGAACTGAATAAAGTGGAGCACCGCCGTTTCAGTTAAACTGATCAGGGCTGGATCTCCCAGGTTTTAGGACCTTTTGGTTTCAGCCAGAATTTTTGTTTCCCGAATACAAGGCCAACTGTCATAGAGCTGAGCATGGCCACCGTGGAAGTGATGTTGAGCGCGCTGACCGCGTCTCTTTCAGGACCCGCTTTCATGGCCAGCACAAAAGGCATCGTCACCAAGCTGGTGCCAAGTGTCACAAAAACTATTTTGTTGGTCACCGATTTTAATTTATTCCTGTACCTGAACATCCCGGTAATATCTTTTGCAGGCACTTTCATCATCATGAATGTATCTGTGAGGATCTCATATGTATAATGCAGCGTATCAGGATACTTCTTATAAAAGTCGTGTACTGAATATTCATCGTAACGGATTAAGAGTGTGTCTTTTTTGAAATCGGTGAGTTGCCCGCGTACCGTTAATTCCAGACTGTCGTTCTTTAATCCGCGTTTTTCGCTGAATACGTTTACCTCGTCAAATTTTTTGATCCTTACGGTTTTATCTCCGCGTTTAAGGGAGAAACTCTGGGCTCCTGCCACCGAACACATCAGCAGCAATAAAATCGACAATCGCATTTTCATTTTTTTGTGCAACAAATGTAAGATTCTGCCGCGGTTATTCCGTTTCTATTTTCAGAGGTCTGAATTCCTGTTGTATTTCCGCATCAGCAGGTATTTATTCCAGTAACCTAACTGACGCAAACCCGGTGTGGATTCGATGACCTTAAAAATAGCCAGTTGTTTCAGTTTTTTGGCGTCTTTGGCATCCAGCACATTAAACCAGCGTTCAATAGTACTGCGGGTGCGTTTCAGGGAAACCTGGTATTGACGCCCGCCCCTGGCAGCGCGGGCATTTTTATCAGGCCTTGATGCCGAGCTCATACCGTTCGATAATGGATTTCACCAGCCTGTGGCGGATCACATCCGTATTGTCGAGTTCAATGATAGAGATGCCATCCACCTTCTTTAGCAAACGCAGCGCCTGCAACAAACCGCTTGGTTGTTTGCTGGGCAGATCTATCTGCGTTACATCGCCGGTAACAATAAACTTGGCGTTAGCCCCCATCCGCGTCATAAACATTTTCATCTGGCTCTCGGTCGTGTTCTGTGCCTCATCCAGAATGATAAA